>JAQXFT010000224.1 GCA_029005335.1 Oscillospiraceae bacterium | reverse complement strand
TATTTTCAGCGTTTTGAAAGAGGAAAATATTCCGAGGAGCTTAAAATAACCGGAGATACCTCCGAAACCGGTACTTCAGTAAAATTCAAAGCCGATTCAGAAATATTCGAGGAGACAGTATATGACTATGAAACGCTTCTGAAAAGACTTCGTGAACAGGCGTTTTTAAATGCCGGCATAAAAATAATATTCACGGATTTGAGAGAGCCTGAAAACATCAGAAGCGAGACTCTGTGCTATGAGGGCGGAATAAAGCAGTTTGTGGAGCATATACACGCCACAAGAGGGCTTGACAGCCTGCATGACGAGATTATATATATATCAGGCACGCAGGGCGACTCAACGGCTGAAATCGCTATGCAGTACAACGACAGCTATAACGAGGTCGTACTTTCCTTCGCAAACAATATCCACACTATTGACGGCGGTTCACATGAGACAGGCTTTAAAAATGCCCTGACAAAGGTTATAAACGAATATGGAAAGAAATTCGGACTGCTTAAAGATAACGAAAAGCTTACCGGAGATGATGTGCGTGAGGGTCTGACTGCAATTATTTCTGTAAAGCTTACTGAATGCGAATTTGAAAGCCAGACTAAGGTAAGGCTCGGAAATCCCGAGGTCAAGCCCTTTATCGAGAATCTAATTCAGGAAAAACTCATGAATTACCTTGAGGAAAATCCGGATACGGCAAAGATAATATTCGATAAAAGCATATCAGCATTAAAGGCACGTGAAGCTGCCAAAAAAGCCAGAGAGCAGGAGAGAAGCAAGGCTATATTCGGAAAATCTCCCCTACCCGAAAAGCTTGCAGACTGTGCAGAGCGTGACAACAGATACACCGAGCTTTATATCGTTGAGGGAGATTCCGCAGGCGGTTCAGCAAAGCAGGGTCGTGACAGACGCTATCAGGCTATATTATCACTCTGGGGCAAGATGCTTAACGTTGAAAAAGCCCGTATTGATAAAATTTACGGCAATGACAAGCTTCTTCCCGTTGTAACAGCTCTTGGTACGGGTATAGGCGAGGATTTTGATATATCAAAGCTGAGATACGGAAAAGTAATAATCATGTCCGATGCCGACGTTGACGGAGCGCATATCAGAACACTTTTGCTGACATTCTTTTTCCGCTATATGCGTCCGCTTATATCAAACGGAAACATATATCTTGCACAGCCTCCGCTTTTCAGGGTAAGCAGAGGAAAAAAGCTTTTCTATGCATTCAACGAGCAGGAAAGAGACAGCTATATATCACAGCTTGCAGACGAAAACGGAAACACCTCCAAGGTCGAAGTACAGCGTTATAAGGGTCTCGGAGAAATGGACCCCGAACAGCTCTGGGAAACTACTATGGACCCCGAAAGACGTACAATCGTGAAGGTGAATATGGAAGATGCAATGAAGGCAGATGAAGTATTTACAATACTTATGGGCGATAAGGTTGAACCCCGCAGACTGTTTATAGAAAAAAATGCAAAATATGTGAAAAATCTCGATATATAGGGAAAATCTATGGAAGAAAAAATATTTGAAAAAGAATATTCAATACCGTCCGGACTGTTTGAAAAGGCTTTTGTACAGTGGCAGAAAAAGTTTGTATATCCGAAGACATATATCATAAGCACATTGTTTCTGATTCTTGCCGTAGTGTATATAATCTCAGCATTAAAAGCCCCGTCGGATAAAATGGCATATGTCATGATTGCCCTGTGCCTCGGACTTTCAGCAGTAAACTGGTATAACCCCAAAAAAATAAAACGCAGTCTTCTGGAAGCCGTAAAGTCTATGTCCGATGAGCTTTACAGAATGACGCTCTATGATACTTTTATCGAAATCAGTACCATAATTCCGCCGGAGGATACAAGCGATTCCGAAAAGGAAATTTTCGGCGAAGAGCCTCCCGAAACTATTGAAAGCACAAGACTTTATTTCAACGACGGCTTGAAAATCATGGAATATGACGAATATTTTATAATATATCAGGTAAAGGAATCGTTTTATATAATACCCAAATCCGGCTTTTCGGACGGAGAGCTTGAGATTTTCCGTAAAAAGAACGCTTTGTGAGGAGGACAAGAATTTTGTATAAGGATAATTCAAAAATAATCAATGTTGACGTTGTCGACGAGATGGAAAGCTCCATACTTGAATATGCAATGTCTGTAATTGTTTCAAGAGCGCTTCCTGATGTCAGAGACGGATTAAAGCCTGTACACAGAAGAATTTTATATACGCTCTATGAAAATGGGCTTACCCCTGATAAACCATACAGAAAATGTGCCGATACAGTAGGTTCAGTGCTTGGACGCTATCACCCGCACGGCGATGCTTCAGTATATGATGCTCTTGTAAGGCTTGCACAGGATTTTTCAATGAGATATCCGCTTGTTGACGGTCACGGAAACTTCGGTTCAATAGACGGCGACGGTGCTGCGGCATACCGTTATACTGAAGCCAAAATGTCAAAGCTTTCCCTTGATATGCTCACGGATATAAACAAGGATACAGTTGATTTTGTATCCAACTATGATGACCGCCTCAAAGAACCTGCTGTATTGCCTTCAAGATTTCCGAACCTGCTTGTAAACGGTTCAACAGGTATAGCTGTCGGCATGGCGACAAATATACCTCCTCACAATCTCTCAGAAGTTATTGATGCTCTCAGGCTTATTATCGAAAATCCCGACTGTACTCTTGATGAGCTTATGGAATGTATAAAAGGCCCTGATTTCCCGACAGGCGGAGTAATTATGGGACATTCAGGAATCCGCTCCGCATACGCTACAGGCAGAGGAAAAATAACTCTGCGTGCAAAAACTCACTTTGAGGAGATAAAGGGCAGAAACAGTATCATAGTAGATGAAATTCCCTATATGATACGCAAGACAAAGCTTATAAGCAGTATAAAACAGCTTGTAAAGGAAAAGCGTGTAGAGGGCATTTACGACCTCCGTGACGAATCAGACCGTCAGGGAATGAGAATAGTTATCGAACTCAAAAAAGAGGCAAATCCACAGCTTATTTTAAATAAGCTCCTGACATATACAAAGCTTCAGGATACAATCGGAGTAATAATGCTGGCACTTGTTGACGGCGAACCAAAGGTTCTTACTCTGAAATCAATGCTTGAAAAATATCTTGAATTTCAGGTTGATGTAATCCGCAGAAGAACACGCTTTGAACTTAAAAAGGCTCTTGAAAGAGCTCATATACTTCAGGGATTTGTGCTTGCTTCCGACTATATCGACGAGGTAATAAACATACTCCGTACAAGCAAGACTATTGCAGAAGCAAAATCAGTAATGCTTGAACGCTTTAAAGATGTTGATATGTCAGCACTTCTTGACTGTTCGTATGATATGACGGGACTTAATCTGGAATCACAGACGGGACTTTCTCAGGAACAGGCAGATGCAATCGTGCAGATGAAGCTCGGACAGCTCACAGGACTTGAGAGACAGAAAATCACAGATGAACTGTATATTCTTCTCCAGAAAATCTCTGAGCTTGAGGCAATTCTCGGGGATATATCCAGAGTATACGAAATAATTCTCAACGACCTGAGCGAAATCCGCCGTAAATTCAATGACGGAAGAAGAACTGAAATTCAGGCAGTAAGCGGAGAGGTTGACGTTGAGGATTTAATCCCCGTTGAAGAAAGCGTCGTAACGCTTACCAGCAACGGCTATATCAAGCGAATGCCGGTTGATGAATATAAGACCCAGAGGAGGGGCGGACGTGGCGTAACGGGCATGAAACAGCGTGCTGAGGACTACGTTGAAGAAATGTTTATATGCTCCAGTCATGACAATATCCTTTTCATATCAAACAAGGGCATAATGTATAAGCTTAAATGCTACGAAATTCCCGACGGCTCAAAAGCTTCGAGAGGCTTTAATCTTATAAATCTGCTTCCGCTTTCAGAGGGTGAAAAAATATCCTCCATGATAAAAACCGGAAATTTCGATTCCGGAAATTATATCGTAATCGTTACAAGAAACGGCAAAATAAAGCGTACAGAGCTTTCAGCGTATAAGAACGTACGCAAAAGCGGTCTTATTGCAATCGGTCTTGATGACGGGGACGAAATAGCAGGAGTACGTATGACAAGCGGAGAATCGCAGTTATTTGTTGCAACGCATAACGGAATGGCTATTCGTATGTGCGAAAGTGATATAAGACCTTCATCACGTTCAGCACATGGCGTAAGAGCAATAAAGCTCCGTGAAAGTGATTACGTTGTATCAATGGCGAGGGTTCGTGACGGTGCATCTCTGCTTACAATAACCGAAAAGGGATTCGGAAAGCGTACAGATATTGACAGCTACAGAATCCAGTCAAGAGGCGGATTTGGTCTTACAAATTACAAGGCTGATGATGAAAAAGGCTATGTCTGCGGAATCAAGGTTGTTGACGAAACCGATGATATAATAATTATCTCCAGTGACGGCGTAATTATAAGAATCAAGGCAAGTGATGTCCGCATTATGGGACGTATCGCAAAGGGAGTCCGTGTAATGCGTGTCAGAGATGATGTCAGGGTTGTAGCCTTTACCAGAACTGAACATGATGATTCTGCTGAAATTCAGGAGGTTGAACAGCTTTCAGAGCAGGAAATCGAAGCTGAGGAAAAGGAAGCAAACCTTGCGGAACAGAATGAAATAATATCAGATGAAGAATCTGATAACGAAGAATAAACAGAAAAAGGGCAGTCATATGACTGCCCACATTTTTATTTACCTGACTTCAACAGTCCAGCCGAATTTGTCATCAATCTTGCCCCACTGGATACCGGTCATGGTGTCATAAAGCTTCTGGGAAATCTTTCCGATTTTGTTGTTGTTGATTTCCATAACCTTATCATTCCATTTAAGGTGTCCTACAGGCGATATAACGGCTGCTGTACCAGTACCGAATACTTCATCGAGCTTGCCGTTGTCGTAAGCGTCAGCGACCTCCTGAATGGTTATACGGCGTTCTGTAACTTTAAGTCCCCAGCTCCTGCAGAGTTCTATAGAAGATTTTCTTGTAATACCCGGAAGAATTGAACCCTGAAGCATAGGAGTGATAACTTCTCCGTCAATAACGAAGAATATATTCATAGCTCCTACTTCTTCAATATATTTCTGTTCAACGCCGTCGAGCCAGAGAACCTGTGAATAATTCTGTTTGTGAGCCTCGTCCTGACCGATAAGTGATGCAGCGTAGTTTCCGCCTGTCTTTGCAAAGCCCATACCGCCTCTTACTGCACGGACATATTTGCTTTCAACGTAGATGTTTACGGGGTTGAGACCGCTCTCATAGTAAGCACCAGAGGGAGAAAGAATAATCATGAAGAGATAGTGCTCGCCGGGCTTAACGCCGAGGAAAGGATCGCAGGCGAAGATAAAGGGTCTTATGTAGAGTGATTCGCCGTCCTTTGCGGGAACCCAGTCTTTTTCAATGTGCAGGAGTTCCATAAGGCACTGCATACCGAGTTCTTCGGGGAGTTCGGGGATAACGAGTCTTTCGTTGGACTTGTTAAGTCTTTTGAAGTTCTCTTCGGGGCGGAAAAGCTGGATCTTATTGTCAGCAGTTCTGTAAGCTTTGAGTCCTTCAAAGACTGTCTGACCGTAATGGAGACACATAGCGGCAGGGGAAAGTTCAAAAGTTCCGTAGGGCTTTATCTCCGGATCATGCCAGCCCTGACCCTCGTCGTAGGGCATTACCAGCATATAGTCAGTGAAGATATGACCGAAACCGAGCTTTTCGCCAGGCTGGGGCTTAGCCTTTAAAGTTTCTGCTTTTGTGAATTTGATTTCCATTTTATTCAACCTTCTTTATTAGAATTATCAGACAATTTTCAAATATTAAAAATTGCTGCTGAAATCGTTTACCGAGAAATAATGTTTCTCATAAAGTCTTTTGCAGACGATAACTGCTGCTGTAGTGAGACCGGCGGTGCATATCATTGCAGCCGAAACAGCAATGAGGATTTTTCCTTTATTCATAAAAAAACTCCTTGATATCCTATGCGACACCGATAAGATACGGTGTAAATGATATTTTCATTTATCATTATATCACAATATCAATG
>JAQXFT010000223.1 GCA_029005335.1 Oscillospiraceae bacterium | reverse complement strand
AGTTCGCAGACTCTTTTTGCACCTGATACGCCGTCAATATCAGAAGCAGTTGTAGCTTCCAGAACAATGGCAATATCAGGATTTATCCTGAATGTTGATACCCTTGAACCTCTCAGACCGATTTCCTCCTGAGTATTGAATACATAATAGGTATCAAATTCGTGTTCATTTTCGATAAGCTCCAGCATAATTGCACAGCCTGCACGGTCATCAACAGCTTTTGATTTTATGAGATTTTCTCCGAACTCGATATATTCAGAATCGAAATAAATACAATCTCCCTGCCGGACATATTTAAGGGCATCTTCCTTGCTGTCAGCTCCTATGTCCACGGATAAAGCAGATACTTCCGGAAACTTTTTACGCTGTTCCTTTGATAGCCTGTGGATTGGAACAGTACCTATGACGCCTTTGATTTTATTTTTTCCGATAACTACACGTCTTCCGGATATTACAGATGAATCAATACCGCCGACTGTATCAAAGAGAATGTCGCCATTATCTGTAACTGAGGTTACAATAAATCCGACTTCGTCCATATGTGCAGCAATCATGAGCTTTTTATCAGGAGTTTTCTTTCCTTTTCTGAGGGCGATTATATTTCCGGCATTATCAACCATATATTCGCATTTATCCTGAATTTTGCTTATGATAAAGTCTCTTACATTGCTTTCGTCGCCGGATATTCCGTTAAGCAGACATAAATCTTTAAGATACTTCATATTATTCTACTCCTTTCAGATATTCCGCAATCAGCTTTCCGGTAAGTTCAACGTCATTGATATCGATTACTTCAACGGGAGTATGCATATATCTGAGCGGAATTGATACTGTACAGGCTTTTGAACCGCATTTATTTACTGCAAACTGGTCAGCATTTGTAGAGGTAAGACCGCTCATAACTTCAATCTGATAGGGAATGTTATTTTTTTCAGCAGTATTTATAATAGCGTCTGAAATTTCTCTTGAAAGCGAGGGAGATATTCCAATCATAGCACCCTTTCCCATATTTCCGCACTGTTTGTCGGAATCTCCGTAAGCACGTCCGAAGCTTACATCAACAGCAAGAGCGATATCGGGATTTATGTCAAAAGCCGAAATTTTTGCACCACGTTCGCCAAGCTCCTCCTGAGATGAGAAAAGGACAGTTACATTGCAGTTAAGAGAGCTGTTTTTAAGACATTCAAGAGCATAAATGATTGATGCTATACCGCACCTGTCATCAAGAGCAAGACCTGTAACCCTGTTGTTTTTGAGTTCTTCAAATTCACCGCAGAATGATATAAAATCTCCCTGAGATACAATTTTTTCAAGCTCTGATTCTGAATATCCCGTATCTATTGCAAAATCGTTGATATCGGGTACGCTGTTATCAGGTGACAAGTGAGGAGGGATTGAACACACAACGCCTTTGATATTCTTTTTTCCGTGAATTTCAACCTGCTGAGCCGGAAGAAGTCTGAGGTCAAGACCGCCAACATTACTGAATTTGATAAATCCCTCGTCAGTTATATAAGTTACAATCATACCGACCTGGTCAATATGAGCGTCAAGGAGAACGTGAGGTCTTTCGGGGACAAATTCCCCGAAAGTTCCGATAACACATGAATTTTTTATATAAGAATCCGGACAGTATTCTTTCAGAAGTTCAAGAGCAGTATCGCATATATTTTTTTCGTTGCCCGATACTCCCCTGACATTGCATAAAGTTTTCAGAGTTTTTTTAATATCCATAATAAATAATTCCTCCGGAATCAAAGTTCATTTACAAGCTGTTTGAAGTGTCTGCCTCTGTCCTCAAACATACGATACATATCAAAGCTTGCACATGCGGGAGAAAGTGAAACAATATCGCCTTTTTCAGCGTACTTGTAAGCAGTCTGAACAGCCTCCTGCATATCCTTTACTATAAATATCTTAGTATTTTCGGGATTGTATTTCTTTGAACTCATAACAGCGTCACGGATTTTTTCCTTTGTTTCGCCCATAAGAATCAGAACTTTTACCTTTTCGCAT
>JAQXFT010000222.1 GCA_029005335.1 Oscillospiraceae bacterium | reverse complement strand
CTGCAAACTGTTGCACATGCAAGAATACCGGATAAAATTTTTTTGAATTTCATAACGTGGAGACCTCCTTTTAAATGATATACAAATTATACCATATAATTATTAACTGATTATGAATATTTTGTTAAGTCTGATTTTTTTGTCTGCATTTTATATATTATGTACAACAAATTTTCTTCATTAATATCTTAACATAATTCTTGCATAAACCGGAAGTTTATGATATAATTATATTTCAGAAAAATTATAAAAACAGGAGGGTATTTATGAGTATTTTTGATGCATTCGCAAAAATTTCCTCACAGTCATCGGGCGGAGGAAAGGTTGAATACATAATAGCAGGTCTTGGAAATCCGGGGCTTGAATATCAGACTACAAGGCACAATGCGGGATTTATGGCAGTTGACAGAATCGCTGAAAATCTCGGAGTAAAAATTGACAGAATGAAATTCAAGGGACTTTGTACAGACGTAACTATTGCGGAAAAAAGATGTCTTTTACTGAAGCCTACAACATATATGAATAACAGCGGAGAATCAATTGTTGAGGCACTTAATTTCTACAAGCTTGATACGGAACATCTTATAGTAATATATGATGACATATCGCTTGAACCCTCAAAAATGAGAATACGCAGAAAGGGTACACATGGAGGACATAACGGCATAAGAAGCATTATTGATTTGACAGGTACAGAGGAATTTTTAAGAATCAAGCTCGGAGTCGGAAAAAAGCCTCACCCCGATTATGACCTTGCAAAATGGGTACTCGGAAAATTCCGGCCTGATGATATGGAAAAGCTTCAGCAGGCTATAGGAAATGCTGAAGAAGCCGTAAAGCTTATGGTTAATGGCAAGACAGATGAAGCTATGAATAAATTCAATTAAAGTATAATGTGAGAAAAGGGCAGAAGAATGAAGATATTTCAGAATTTTTTTAATGAGCTTAAAAGCTCTCAGGTTTTAGCCGATGCCATTAAAAGAAAGATTTCACCGGTATCGGTTACAGGACTTTCAAATATACATAAGGCACAGCTTTTGTATACGCATTGTCCTCAGGATAGGATTTCGCTTGTTATAACAGGTTCAGAAGCCTCTGCAAAAAGACTTTGTGATGATATAAACGAAATGGCAGACAGAGAAATTGCCGTATTGTTTCCGTCAAAGGAGCTTTCGCTTACTCATGCCGAGGGTGCTTCAAAGGATTATGAAAATCAAAGGATTTCAGCACTTTCAAAAGCCGTACGGAATGAATGCTGTATAATATGTGCGGGAATTGAAGCTGTAATGCAGCCGACAATTCCGCCTGATATTCTTATAGACAATATAATAACAATAGAATCCTCATCGGAGATAAATCCGGATAAGCTTTCACGTATTCTTTTATCATGCGGTTATCAGCGTTGCGAAATGGTAGAGGGTGCGGGACAGTTTTCCATAAGAGGTTCTATAATAGATATTTTTCCTGTACAGTCAAAGCTTCCGATAAGAACAGAACTTTTCGGAGATGATGTTGACAGCATATCATATTTTGAAACTGATACGCAGAGACGTACAGAGCATATTGACAAAATAGAGATTCCGCCGGCTTCAGAGCTTGTATATGATTCTGAAAAACTTGCTTCAGATATTTCTAAGCTTATGAAATCCGTCAGGGGAAAGCATGCGGATAAAGTCAGGGAAAATCTCGGAAATGATGTTGCAAGGCTTGAGGCAGGAGAAATTCTTTCTGATATACAGAAATATTATCCCCTTATATATAAAACTCCCTCCACAATTTTTGATTATATTGATGAAAATGTATTTTTTTCCGAATATCCGGAAATTCCTGAGACATCATCAGCAGTCCTTGCACAGTATAATGAGGATATAAAAATACTTCTGGAAGATGGACAGATATGCAGAGGCCTTGACGGATATTATCTTGAGCTTCCGCAGATTCATGTAATAGCCGATAAATATACACAGATTTATATGAATAACTTCATGCAGGGAAGTGACCGTATATCCTATGAAAAGCTTATAAGCTTCGACTGTCTGCAAACGTCCGTATGGAGCGGTGATATGAAGCAGTTGTTTGATGACCTTGAATCCTACTGTTCAAACGGATACAGGATAGTTCTTGCAATAGGAAGTCAGAAAACACTTCCGATAGTCCAGCAGGATATAGAGGATAAGGGAATCCCATGCTTTATAATAAACAACGATATAAAAACTAAAAAAGGCAATGTATATATTACTCCTAAATGCTTCAGCAGTGGCTTTGAATATCCCGAAAATAAAACTGTTCTTATAACTCAGAGCAAATCCCTTGATTCATCTAAAAAGAAAAGGAAGAAGGTAAAAAATTCCGAAGCAATCCGAAGCCTTTCCGATATAGCGGAGGGGGATTTGATAGTACATTCCGGCTATGGAATAGGCAGATTTATAGGAATAAAAAAGCTTGAATTTGAGGACGTAACAAAAGACTATATAACAATACAGTATGCCGGCACTGACAAGCTCTATGTCCCAGTCACACAGCTTGATATGGTATCAAAATATATAGGCCCTCGTGACGATTCGGGAGTAAAGCTTAATAAGCTTTCCTCCGGAGAATGGCAGAAAACAAGAAACAAGGTTAAAAAATCCGTTCGGGATATGGCTGATGAGCTTGTAAAGCTTTACGCCAAGCGTGAACAGACAACAGGATTTGCATTTTTTCCTGATGATGAAATTCAGCGTGATTTCGAGGAGCGTTTCCCTTATGCCGAAACTGATGACCAGCTCCGGAGCATCGACGAAATAAAAGCCGATATGGAACGTGCGAGACCTATGGACAGATTGCTTTGCGGAGATGTAGGGTTCGGAAAGACAGAAGTCGCATTCCGTGCGTGTATGAAATGTGTCCTCAGCGGAAAACAGTGTGCAATACTTGCACCGACAACTGTACTTGCATGGCAACACTATCAGACTGCTCTGAGACGTTTTGAAGGATTTCCTCTTACAATAGAATTGCTTTCACGCTATCGCACTCCGAAACAGCAGTCCGAAATAATCCGCAAGCTTAAAAAGGGACAAATTGACCTTTTAATCGGTACTCACAAAATTATACAGAAAAATGTAGTATTCAAGGATTTGGGGCTTGCGGTAATAGATGAGGAACAGCGTTTCGGAGTGGCACACAAGGAAAAATTCAAGCAGAATTTTCCGGCAGTGGATATTCTTACTCTTTCAGCAACGCCGATTCCGAGAACTCTCAATATGGCTATGAGCGGAATACGTGATATGTCGGTAATCGAAGAACCTCCGCAGGACAGACACCCTGTTCAGACATATGTTGTTGAATATAATACCGGATTGATTGCTCAGGCTATAACGAGAGAGCTTAAAAGAGGAGGACAGGTATACTATATTCACAACAGAGTCGAAACAATTCAGCTTTGTGCCGGAAAGCTTTCGCAGATGTTCCCGAATGCAAAAACAGCTTATGCACATGGTCAGATGGAAGAAGAAAAAATGTCTGATATATGGCGTTCACTTGTGGAGCATGAAATAGATATACTTGTATGCACTACCATTATAGAAACAGGTGTTGACGTTCCGAATGTAAATACACTTATCATAGAGGATTCTGACCGTTTCGGACTTTCTCAGCTATATCAGCTCAGGGGACGTGTAGGACGTTCAAACCGCAGGGCATATGCATATTTTACATTTCAGAAGGATAAAATTCTGAGCGAAGTAGCTTCAAAGAGACTAAGTGCAATGAGGGAGTTTACGCAGTTCGGAAGCGGATTCAGAATTGCAATGCGTGACCTTGAAATAAGAGGTGCGGGAAGTATTCTCGGAGGAAAACAGCACGGACAGATGGAAGCGGTCGGATATGATATGTATATCAGGCTTCTTTCAGAAGCAGTTGCTGAGGCAAAAGGTGAAAAGCCTCCTGAAATTATGGACTGTACAGTTGACATACAGATAAATGCACATATTCCTGATGATTATATATCAAGCCTTAATCAGAGAATATCTGTATACAAAAAAATAATGACTGTTGAAAATGAATACGACAAAACAGACCTCATTGATGAGCTTATTGACAGATACGGAGACGTTCCGGAATCTGTAACCGGACTTATCGAAATATCTCTGCTCCGGAATACAGCATCATCACTGGGTATAAGCGAAATTACTCAGCGTAATGGTCAGATGTATTTCTATACGGAAAATCTCGATATGAAACAGGCTCAGGCACTTTCTCAGGCATACAGGGGAAGGGTTACCTTCAACGGCATAAACAAATCATATGTATCTGTAAAAATAATGCCGAAATCATCGCCCTTTGAGCTTATGAAGAATGTTGTAAGAATCATGAGGGATAACCGTTAAAAATGAGGACAATATTTTGAATGAAAAAGCACAGATATTATAAATAAACTGTCTGAAATAAAAGACAATGAAACATCTGTTGAATATTTTCTTTTAAATCTGCTTTCTGCTCTGGCTGCTTACTTCTTATTTCATGCGTTGTTCGCTCATTTAATGCTGTCAACTTCATGGATTCAGCAATTATTAAAGCGGATTTGTGTCTTTCTCCTCGTCGGACGCATATATTCTTGTAGATATAATTTGATAAACAGGACTTTTGCTGAAAAAGAATATAACGGTAGATATCGCAGTCACCACTACCGTTACAGCAAGGTTTCTTGTGACCGCAACATTCATCATGACGTTCACCAAAAAGCACAGCTTTCCGTTAAGCCCCTGCGGACACACAAGAAACCATATTGTCAGCAGGATATACAGCACAAAGAACAGAATTACTCTGCTTTTTTGCAACGGCGGGCCAATCCATAGTTCCCCGTGTTTCTTGTATTCAAAAAAACAAGCTGTTGTCTGAAGAACTGTATTCAGAGTTATAACAATGATATATGCAAATTTATTTTCTGTTTTGCGGTCTGTTGGTAGCCACGTCGTTGAGAGAATATATGTATGTATCAGCATCATAAGAAATAGAATAGTGCCGATGATAAATAGAATGAAATTGGAATCAGACATATGGAAAACCAGTTCCAGACCGATAACCGCCACAGGAAAGAGGATTACTGTTGCAATACGATTCCGTAGTAAAGAAGCCCGCACGAGGAAAAAAATGGAGGCGGCTGCACCAAATACAACCGGAAGTATCAGAAGCATTGACTTGTCCTTTGCCAACGCACAAGAATAAACAACCAGAATATATGTCGATTGTATCCAGGGCATTGTCTTTGCAAGTAAATTACTGTGTGCCTGCAAAGACGATTTCATCACCTGAAAATGCTGATCTACATTACGCAATAACATAAGTACCTTGCATTGGGTTTTCATATAAGACCTCCTTGTTGAAACGATACATTTATTATAGAATTTTCCGGGAGCATTGTCAATGGTATAAGAAGATAACTTATTTACAGATTATATATGCGTTGTATGAACATACAGATTTAAACCCGCTTCTGAACTGGGGGTGTAATGATATGTAAATGAAAAAAATGTATCAGAATTTGCAGAAGAAATTCTGTGTATAATAAACATCGCAGACAAGTATCTTGAAAAATATTTGTCAAATGGATATATAGATTGGATTTACAGCGAAATAGAAAAATGCCGTAAGCAATTATAGGATGTTTTGATTTTTGTATACAATAACTATGGATAATTTTAAAATCAGGAAAGAAAAAATGAAACTAATACTTATATATATAATTTTATCCCTGATTTTGTTTACATCAGGGTGCAGTGAAAAAAATGAACCTCCTTTGCCTGTTGAAAGCACTGATGAAAATTCCGTTGACTTTGATGACGGTGATTTTTCGTTTGCGAGCATTGAAAAGGGAGATGATTCTGCCTGCGGTGAGCTTTCCGTTGAGGAGATTCAGGGGAATAAAATGCTTAAATTCACTGATTCCGGAGACACTATGGAAAATAAAAGGGTTCAGAAAATAAATATAAACGTCAGGAAGCTTCTCGGAGAGGATAATCCCGAAAGAGTAAGAAGAATTGAATTTGACCTCTATGCTGATGCAGTGGACAGTCTGCTTGTTACGGAAAACGGTGAAAGCGTAAAAGCTCCGGGCTGGATTGGAGGCGGAGGCGGTATGGTTGACCAGAATGAAAAATGGTATGACTTTGCGGAATACAGTTCCGGTGAATATGAGTATGATTTTTCCGGAGCGTGTCACGTTGTATTTGAATTTCTTCTTGCAGATACAGGCATAAAATGGTCTTCCGATATGGAGGACGATGCACATTTTCTTATAATGCGTTGGGGGTTGCAGAATCATTCAAACACATATATTGACAATATCACCTTCTATGATTCTGACGGGAAATCGATTCCGCTTAGTAATCGGGAATCCTGATAAATAACAAACGGGCGGTCATGAATAACCGCCCGTAAATTTACCTGAAAAGAAAAAAGCAGAGTAAACTTAAACCCTGCCGTCAAAAATGAAATCAAAATAAAATATGTGTAGAACAAAAGAAAGGAGACAACAAAACGAGTGTAAATAAAAGATTATTTAACACTATATATATTATATACTGTTTTTAGTTTCAAGTCAAGCGAAAAACAGAAAAAAATCGGAATTTGACGAATTTTGTCACATTATACAATATTTTGTCGAAAAATTTGTGAATATATATCATGCGATTTTGTCATATCTTCTGTTTATGAAGTATACGACAACATTTAAAGAAACTATTGCGAGATTAAGAAGATATGCTACAAGCACAAAATTTATCTGATTTGAGAGAATTTTTGCGGTAATTCCGGCAATATATCCTCCGATTATAAGAAGTGTAAATGGAAGGCTCATTGTCTTGGCTGTCTTTGCCCTGATGTTCTTTACAACAGACATAGGCCATGAAAGACCAAAGCATATAAGCATAACGATTTCAAGAATTTGTGACATATTAAAAACCCCTTTGAAAATATTTTTTTTTGCATTTATATTATATCATTGACAAATGATAATGTCCAATATATAATATTTATAGAAATCATAATTCAGGAGTTATAATATATGGATTTTATGCAGATAAAATATTTTCTTGAGGTTGCTGAGAGTCAGCACGTTACAAACAGTGCGAAAAAATTACATATAGCACAGCCGGCACTGACAAAATCAATACACAGATTTGAGGACGAACTCGGAGTGCCTTTGTTTACTCCGAAAGGGAGAAATATTATTCTCACAGAATACGGAAAATTCATGCAATCAAAGCTTGAACCTTTGATAAAGGAGCTTGAGGATATTCCGAATCAGCTTCAGACAAGAATAAGGCTTGAAAATGAAACTATTCATCTTAATGTGCTTTCCGCTTCAACACTTATGACAGAGGCAATTATAGTATACAAAAGAACTCACCCGAATATTAATTTTCAGCTTCTTCAGAATAGTGAAAGTGATTTGTATGATATAGGAATAACTACCAGAATGTTCTATAAATTTCCGGAGGAAAATGCTAAGGATAAATTCGTATATACCGAAAAAATATTCCTTGCTGTTCCGGATAACGAAAAATATCACGGTAAAAAATCAATAAGTCTTGACGAGGTACGGAATGAGGGATTTATAAGTCTGCTTGGCTCAAAGCAGATGCGTTTGATATGTGACAGATTCTGCCATAAAGTCGGATTTCAGCCGAAAGTAATATTTGAAAGTGATAATCTTACATCAGTAAAAAATATGATAGGTGCAAATCTGGGAATAGGCTTCTGGCCGGAGCATACATGGGGAAAGCTTGAGGGTGAAAATGTTCTTTTGCTTGAAATATCAAGTCCGGTATGTCAGAGAGATATATTATTTACCTGCAATCACAACAAATCAGATAATTCAAATGTTGAAGATTTTTTCAGATTTCTGCGTGAATATACAGAACTTGTAATGAGATAGAAAAACCGCCGGAAATCCGACGGTTTCAGAGAGTACCCTTTGAGGCTTTTCTTATCTGCTCCTTATAGTAATCTTTACGCCACGGAAAATCAAATTCCGTGAAGTTATTAAGAAATGTAACAGCATTATGGATTGCATTGTGCAGGTTTTCATCATTTTTTGCCTGAGAATATATATATACGGCATTTATCAGTATATTCAGGAAATTTTCATCGTTTTTATCTTTCGGCCTGTATCCGGAATTAAGCAGGGTAAAAGCATCAGCATAGCGACCGTGCGAACAGTCTACAAGTGCAAGGGCAATAGACATATTTACTCTGTATTCGGGATTGTTTTTCTTTTTTCTGACGTAATTCTGAATAAAGCCTATATTTTTCCGGCGTATTTCCTCACCTCTGCTCCAGTTTCCTGTTTTTCCGCATAGTGTAAGCATTTCGAGAAAATATATAAATCTTGAGTGGCTGTCAAGTATGGAGTGATTTTCTATTTTGTTCAGAAGCATACTTGCGGTATCATATTCGCTTATTCTCATATAGTATGCTACACACATTACTATATGTGGCGGAAAAGGATTTTCGCTGTTAATATAGGCTTTTCTGTAGGTATCGCAGAAGCTGCAGGTAAAACCCTCGGAGCGGAAAAGCCTGTATGCCTCTGTTCCCTTTTTTTTGTCTTCATGTGCCAATGATGCCGGAATTATTAAAGAAATTCCGATACAGAATATGCACATAAGAATAAAGGCTGATAAATGCTTTCCGTCCATTGCAAGAAAGCAGAAAAAAAATCCTGCTCCCGAGATAATAAGTGCAATCGGGAAAAGAATTAAAAAGTATTTTTTAAAATAAAGCTTTGTAATATATGATTCAGATGTCATAAAAGCAGAACCTCCCAACTCAATTATAATATAATATTATCACGTATTCACATTTTAGTCAATAGAAATTTACATTATGTTATTGATTTTTGACAGACTGCACAAAAATCAGGATAAAAATTGTACTGATTAAAATATATAATTATCTATATTATTTAAGATTATTTCAACAGTATGATGTATAATATATATTACAGGCAGATTGCTTTTTCTGCCGGAATATATCAGAAAGGTGATTTTATATATGCGTATACTTGTAATAGAAGATGAAGTACAGCTTGCTGATGCTGTTTCGGAAATACTGAAACGAAACAAATATTTTGTAGATACGGTATATGACGGAGCTGACGGTCTGGACTATGCACTTACAGGAGTCTATGACTGCATACTGCTTGATGTAATGCTTCCGAAAATGAATGGCTTTGAAGTCCTGAGCAATCTCAGAAAGGAAAAAATTTCCACAGCCGTTATAATGCTTACAGCTAAAAGCGAAGTTGAGGATAAAATAACCGGTCTTGACGGCGGAGCAGATGATTACATAACAAAACCATTCAATACAAGCGAGCTTCTTGCGAGAATCAGAGCTGCCACACGCCGGAAAGGTGAATTTGTTGATGATAACTGCATATCATTCGGAAATCTTAAACTGATGAAAAATTCCTGTTCAATTGCATATGGTGAAAATGATATAAAGCTTAGTCTTAAAGAATTTCAGATTATGGAGCTTTTAATTTCAAACCCTCACCGCATACTTCCAAAGGAGCGTATTATTGAAAAAATATGGGGATATGAAAGTGATGTTGAATATAACAACATAGAAGTATACATATCATTTCTCCGCAAAAAGCTCTCCACAATGTGTTCCGATATTCAGATAAAAACGGCAAGGGGTATCGGATATTCTCTTGAAAAGGCTGAAAAATGAATATGAAAGAAAAAACACAGCGTATGTTCCGGAAAGTACAGCTCAGATTTGTGGCAATTACTATGTCCATAATACTTGCAATATTTATAGCTGTACTTGGTTCTATAAACCTGATTATGCAAAATATGATGCAAAGACAGTCTCAGGCTGTACTCAATAAGATAGCCTCAAATATAAATTATGATGAAAATACATCGGTGTTTTCATTTATTCCCGAGGGTGAGCCTGCTCCGGATATGACAGGCGAAAAATGGGAGCTTTTTCCTGAACATACTACAGCCCCCCCGACTTCTCAGACGACTCAGACCTCTCATACACAGACAGTTACATCAGTTCAGACTACAGCCCCTCCTGATACGACAGAGGAAGAATCACAGATTCAGGAGACAGAAGCTGAGGAATCCTACGAAAATCCTCCCGAAATTCAGCCCGAGCCTCAGACGGAAAATACAGAGCCGGAAAACAGTTTTCCTCCGGAGACGGAATATCCGTCAGATAATATTACTGAACCCCAGCCCGAGCCTGTTCCCGAAATTCCGACTGAACCATTATTTCCCGATTATCCTCAGAAGCCTGATTCTCCGCCATGGGACTATGAGCATGATGATTTTCCGCCCGATTATTATCCTCCTGATTACCGACCGGATTACAGACCGGATTATCCTGAAAGAGATGATGATTATGAAGATTACGAAGATGACGAGGATAATTATGATTCCTTTATTCCTCAGCGACCTGAGAGATATGACTGGTACTCTCCCGAAAATTATCATGATGATATTGAAAATCTGAGCTTTTCGGGAGCAGATATTCTCATGGATTACTATGTACTTAATGCCGTTGCACCTGTTCAGAAAAAGCATATCAATGATATTCCCCCAAAAAAAATAGATTCAATAGATTATTTTGTACTTATGGCAGATGCCTCCGGAAAGCTTCTTGATATTTTTAACAATGATGATATAGACAACTCTCTTGCACAGAGATATATTGATTCTATTCTTGATGACGGAGCTTCAAGCGGTATGCTTGAATCCCTGCAATTCTGCATATCTGAGAAGCCTAATGGCACAGTCCTTGTATTTACTGATAAAAGTGCTGAAATAGAAATTCTCAACAATCTTATGAAAACAACTGTTATGATAGGCTCAATAAGCTTTGTACTCCTGTCAGTACTTGTTGTATTTCTTTCGCACAAGAGCATTGAACCCGTACAGCAGGCATTTGAAAAGCAGAAGCAGTTTATATCTGATGCAAGTCATGAGCTTAAAACTCCTCTTACAATAATATCTGCAAATGCTGATGTTCTTTCCGGAGAAATAGGGAATAACAAATGGCTTAATTATATACAGTCTCAGGCTTACAGAATGAGCCTCCTTGTAAATGACCTTTTAAATCTCACCAGACTTGAAAATAATTCCGCAAATATGACCTTCTCAGAATTTAATTTAAGTCAGGCTGTCATGAATACTGCACTTCCTTTTGAATGTCAGGCTTTTGAAGCCCATAAAAAATTTGATGTTGACGTTGAGGAAAATATAATGCTTACTGCAAGCGAACGCCATTGCAAACAGCTCTTTGCTATATTTATAGATAATGCCATAAAACATTCCGAAGAGAACGGCACAGTAAAAGTATCTCTCACAAAATCCGGAGATAAAAAAATATTCTCCGTATATAATACCGGTTCAGGAATACGTGATGACGAAAAGGATAAAATCTTTGAAAGATTTTACCGGAGTGATGATTCACGCTCCAGAAATACCGGCGGATATGGTCTCGGACTTGCTATTGCAAGGTCAATTATAGATTATCATAAGTTTAAACTTAATATAGAAAACTCTCAGGGAAAATATATAAAGTTCATAATAACCATGCAGTAAAAAATATTCACTGCTTCCAAATTATTAACGGTATAATCAGCATATTATACAAAAATTCAGTAAACTTTTGAAAATGCGTGACATTTATTATCTTTTATGCTATAATATTCTCATAATATTTTTTCAGAAAGGATTTGTAAAATATGCCTCAGAAGAAAAAAAAGAGAGTTACTCAGCAGACTTTCAGAAGAAGAAGAATGACGGCTCTTGCAATTATCATACTTCTTCTGATTATAATTATCTATTCAATAGCTTCTTCCTGTTCCGGAAATGACAAGAACGGCAGGGGGGAAAATTCAGAAGCTATTAAAACCGAAGCTATAACGACTTCTTCCGTCAGTAAGACTACTCCGGTGCAGACAGGTACTATTATAGATTCTGTTACGGACTCCTCACATACGCAGACCTCAGATACCTCATTGGCTGATGACCCTGCAATAGTCCGTTCAATAGAGCTGACTTTCTATACCTGCGATTTGGATATCGGAGATACAGTACAGCCCTATGTAACTATGCTTCCGGATACGGCTGTGGATTTAACCGAAAAGTGGGAGTCCTCAGATGAATCAATAGCAACTGTTGACTGGCAGGGAAATATTACGGCAGTAAGTCCCGGAGTATGCTTCGTTACTGTAAGTTCTGTAAGCAATCCTCAGGCTTATGCTGAAGTAAAGGTGAATGTTATGAATGAAGAAGGTATAGTTCCCGTGGCATCTCAGACAGTATCCTATAATTCCAATCAGAACGGACAGACAGTTACCACTACTGTAATGCCATCAACTAATCAGATAAGAAAAATTAATGGTTTAACCTATGTTCAGGGAATACTCATAGCAAATAAAACTTACTCACTCCCTGAAAATTATAATCCCGGATTTAATTCTGAAGCGGAATCAGCTTTCAATCAGCTTTCAGAAGCTGCTGCTGAAGAGGGACTTGATATATATCTTTCTTCCGGTTTCCGCTCGTTTGATGAACAGAACAGCATTTATAATAATTATGTGGACGCCTACGGGCAGGCATCAGCCGATACATTTTCAGCACGCCCCGGATATTCAGAGCATCAGACAGGACTTGCGATTGACGTGAATACCATAGACGATTCCTTTGACGGTACTCCTGAGGCGGTATGGCTTGCAAATCATGCCCATGAATATGGCTTCATTATCAGATATCCAAAGGGTAAGGAAGGTATTACAGGCTATAAATATGAACCATGGCATATAAGATACCTCGGTGTTGAAAAGGCTACTGAGGTTTATAACAGCGGACTTACTCTTGAGGAGTTTCTCGGTATAGATTCTGTATATCAGAATTGACTTTATGAATTTTATCGGCAGAGGCGGACATCTTCCGCCTCTTTTTTTCAATTCATTTTAATCTGAAAAAATACTTGACATTGTTATTTTTTGTGGTAAAATATTCTCAGAGATAAAAATCAGAAAGGATTTGTTGAATAATGTCAGAACCTGAAAAAAAAACCACCAATAAGAATGTGAATATGAGAATTGCATATCTCGTTTTTATTACGCTTCTTCTTCTTATCATCATTTTTGCTTCATCGCTGCTTTTCTCCGGAAAGAAAGATGATGATACTGTAAAGGGCGAAGGTGTAATAAGTACTGGGACAGCAACAACTGCTTTATCCGATGTTACCGGAACTGCTGCGGAAATCGTTTCCACACGTACTGTTACATCTCAGACAGTATCTGCTTTAAACTCAGTATCTTCTGTAAAAGAATCTGATACTGTTACTGCAACAACAAATGTATCATCTGTTCAGATTACCACAGCAAAAAGTATTGTCACTCAGCCTGCTACTGTTCAGTATGTGACATCTCCAAGACCTGCTGTAAGTCCCACCAGACCCTATGATGATTCGGAGGAGATTCCTGAAACTACCTCAGAAAGCACTACTGTTAATAATTCATTGATAACACTTACTTTCTATGAATGCAGTATGGAAGTCGGTGATGAACCCAAAATGCCCCTTGTTACCATGTCTGATACCATTGAGGATAAGTCCGAAAAATGGGAATCTTCAGATGAATCTGTAGCAACCGTTGATTATGAAGGCAATATTACAGCAGTAGGCTCAGGAGTATGTACTATCAGAGTAAGCTCTGTAAGCAATCCGGAAGTATATGCAGAAGTAACTGTGACTGTCGGAAATGGTATTCCGTCTGAAACTGAAAATACTGATTCTACTGAAAGCACAACTGCTCCGCAGACTGATGAACCTACATATATCGGCGGAATCCTTATTGCAAATAAAACCTATGCTTTGCCTTCGGACTATAATCCCGGTCTTGATTCCGAAACTGAATCTGCTTTTTATGAACTTTCCGAGGCTGCTGCTGAAGAGGGTCTTGATATATATCTTTCTTCCGGCTTCCGCTCATATGAAACTCAGGACAGAATCTATAATAACTATGTCAGCAATTACGGTCAGGAATCGGCTGATACATTCTCAGCACGTCCCGGACATTCAGAACATCAGACAGGGCTTGCAATAGATGTAAATTCAATAGATGATTCATTTGCTGATACTCCTGAGGCAGTCTGGCTTGCCGACCACGCCCATGAATATGGCTTTATAATCCGTTATCCTCAGGGTAAGGAACATATCACAGGCTATAAATATGAACCATGGCATATAAGATATCTCGGAATCGAAACAGCTACAGAGGTATATAACAGCGGTCTTACTCTTGAGGAATTTCTCGGTATAGATTCGGTATATAAGAATTAAGCACTGGCGGTCAATTTTTAAATTGACCGCCATTTTTTAAAGCGTGATAAAATAATATATCAGCCCGTATATTACAGATGCCGAACAGCCATATAATATGACAGGCCCTGCAATTGTAAAGATTTTCGCTCCTACTCCCAGTATGAATCCCTCAGATTTTGCTTCAATTGCAGAGGAAGCAATTGCATTTGAAAAACCCGTTATTGGTACAAGAGTACCTGCTCCGGCATGCTTTGCAAGCTTTTCATATTTCCCGAATCCTGTTAAAATTGTACTCAGTCCTACTAATATAACAGATGTCCATGCTGAGGCTGTATCCTTTTCAAAATCAAAATACATGAAAATTTTCATAATGATTTGTCCCAATGCACATATAGCTCCGCCTATCAGAAATGCCATTGTTGCATCAATTTTTATATTCGATTTCGGCGATGCATTCTTGCACATATCGCTGTAAAGTTCAGGTGTTATGTTCATAAAAAATCACTCCTTTATATTATTCTGCATAGAAAATCCGGTTTTATTCAAAAAAATCCCCGTTCGGAGAAATCCGGACGGGGTAAAAAATCTTTTTTTAAATTCAGAATTACTTAGCTTCGTTGATAGCAGCCTGAGCAGCAGCACGTCTTGCAATCGGAACTCTGAATGGTGAGCAGGATACATAGTCGAGACCAATCTTGTGGCAGAATTCAACAGATGTCGGGTCACCGCCGTGTTCGCCGCAGATACCGATATGGAGATTTGGATTTACAGGCTTACCAAGTTTGATAGCCATATCCATAAGCTTACCAACACCGGTCTGGTCGAGCTTAGCGAATGGGTCGTTCTCGAAAATCTTCTTGTCATAGTAAGCATCGAGGAACTTACCTGCATCGTCTCTTGAGAAACCGAATGTCATCTGTGTAAGGTCGTTTGTACCGAAGCAGAAGAAGTCAGCATTAGCAGCAATTTCATCAGCTGTAAGGCAAGCTCTTGGAATTTCAATCATAGTACCTACTTCATACTTGAGTTCAACACCGGCTTCAGCGATAGCAGCATCAGCAGTTTCAACAACAACCTTCTTAACGAATTTAAGTTCCTTAACTTCACCTACAAGAGGAATCATGATTTCAGGAACGATTGTCCAGTCAGGGTGAGCCTTCTTAACATTGATAGCAGCCTTGATAACAGCCTTTGTCTGCATCTTAGCAATTTCGGGATATGTTACAGCAAGACGGCAGCCTCTGTGACCCATCATCGGGTTAAATTCGTGGAGTGAAGCGATTATAGCCTTGATATCCTCAACGCTCTTGCCCTGAGCATCAGCGAGAGCCTTGATGTCATCTTCTTCAGTAGGAACGAATTCGTGGAGAGGCGGGTCAAGGAATCTGATACAAACAGGAGCGCCTTCAAGAGCTTCATAAAGAGCTTCAAAGTCAGCCTGCTGCATAGGTTCAATCTTGTCGAGAGCCTTTTCTCTTGCTTCAACGCTGTCGGAGCAAATCATTTCACGGAATGCACCGATTCTTGCAGGGTCAAAGAACATGTGTTCTGTACGGCAGAGACCGATACCTTCAGCACCGAGTTCACGAGCTTTCTTAGCATCAGCAGGAGTATCAGCGTTAGTTCTTACCTTAAGCTTTCTGTACTTGTCAGCCCATGCCATAACTCTTCCGAATGTACCAGCAATCTGAGCATCAACAGTAGGAATGATACCTTCATAGATATTACCTGTTGTACCGTCGATAGAGATGTAATCGCCTTCAACGAATGTTTTTCCGCCGAGTTCAAACTTCTTGTTAACCTCGTCCATCTTGATGTCGCCGCAGCCTGATACACAGCAAGTACCCATACCACGAGCAACAACGGCAGCGTGTGAAGTCATACCGCCACGAACTGTGAGGATACCCTGAGCAACCTTCATACCTGTGATATCTTCAGGTGAAGTTTCAAGTCTTACGAGAACAACCTTTTCGCCCTTAGCGTCCCAGGCTTCAGCATCATCAGCTGTAAATACAACCTTACCGCATGCAGCACCAGGAGATGCACCGAGACCCTTTCCGAGAGGAGTAGCAGCCTTGAGAGCCTTTGCATCGAACTGTGGGTGGAGAAGTGTGTCAAGATTTCTTGGGTCAATCATAGCAACAGCTTCAGCTTCAGTCTTGTGGCCTTCGTCAACGAGGTCGCATGCAATCTGGAGAGCAGCCTGAGCAGTTCTCTTACCGTTACGGCACTGAAGCATATAGAGCTTCTTGTTTTCAACAGTAAATTCCATATCCTGCATATCGTGGTAGTGATTTTCGAGAATATCGCAAACCTTAACAAATTCAGCATAAGCTTCAGGGAATTCCTGTTCCATCTGAGCGATAGGCATAGGAGTGCGGACACCGGCAACAACGTCTTCGCCCTGAGCGTTCTTGAGGAATTCGCCCATGAGCTTCTTTTCACCGGTAGCAGGGTCACGGGTAAATGCAACACCAGTACCGGATTCTTCGTTGAGGTTACCGAATACCATAGGCATTACGTT
>JAQXFT010000221.1 GCA_029005335.1 Oscillospiraceae bacterium | reverse complement strand
ATGACCTCGCACTCAATGGTATTCCAAACGTTGAAATTTTTGTCAATACTCACTCCGAAATGACAAAAAGCTTTGCTTTAAGTCTTCTGGAAATATTAAACCATTTCGATACAAAATGCGTGTCCGTTCACCCTTTTACTGCTGAAATAGAACCGATTATGCTTTTTTCCGCATATGAAAGACGTACCCGTGACGCCCTTGAATATCTGAAATACTGCTTTGAATTTATGAACATACTCGGAGCAAAAATTTTTGTGCTTCACGGAAACAAGGGAAGCATAAATGCCCCCCGTGAGCTTTACTGTGAACGCTATTCAATGATATATAAGCTCGGTCAGAATTTCGGTATTGATGTCGCTATCGAAAATGTCTCACGCTGTCAGAGCGGTAATCTGAATTTTTTAAGAGATTTATCCGATATGCTCGGCGATGATGTAAAATTCGTTCTTGATACAAAACAGGCTGTCCGTTCAAAGGAAAATGTCTTTGATATGATAAAGGCTCTCGGCAAAAAAATTATTCATGTTCACCTCAGCGATAATGGCGAACTCGGTGACTGCCTTATGCTCGGCAGAGGAAGACTTAATATACACCGCCTTATATCTGAAATATATTCCAGAAATCCTGACGCCTCCGTTATACTGGAGCTTTACAGAAGCAATTTCAACGGTATTTCCGACCTCGTCGGAAATTATAACGTAATTGAAAAAACTATCCGCAATATATCAGATTCAAAAAATACTTAAAGGAGCTGAATTTAAAAATATGAAATGTCCGTTCTGCGGTTCTACAAACTCCAAAGTCATAGATTCACGATTATCCGATGAGAAAAAAAGAAGAAGACGTGAATGTTCTGACTGTCACAAACGCTTTACTACCTATGAAACAGTCGAAACTCCGCTTCTCTCCGTCAAAAAGCGTGACGGTACATATCAGCTTTATGACCGCAACAAGCTTATAAAGGGAATTTTTTCCGCTATAAAAAAACGCCCCGTATCTGCTCAGCAGGTCGAACGTATTGCAGACTATGTTGAAAGCACTCTCGCAAACGAAATGAAAACTGTAATATCATCAAAAGCCATTGGTGAAATGATTCTTGAACAGCTTAAACACATAGATGCCATTGCCTATATAAGATTTGCATCAGTATATGAGGATTTTACTGATGTCAAAAGCTTTATATCAGTTATATCAGAGCTTGAAAATGAGGAAAACTCTACTGAACACTGAGAATATATTCCGCATCGTCCTCCGCATAGATTACTGATGATACTGCATTCCCGTCACAGACTATAAGCTCAGCAAGAAGATTTTTATTGTCAGGATTATAATTCTTTATGCGATAAGTATAAAGCTCCGCATTTTTTCCACGGTATTCACGAAGAGGAAGCCTCTGCTTATCCTGAAGCTCCACAAATGCCTGATAGTTTTCACTGAACCTTTCCGGAATAATTATATTCTTGCTGAATATCTCCTCTGCTTCCCACCCGTGCAATGCAAAATAGCCTATGCGTTCCGATACTGTTGATGCCGGTACTTTTGCCGAAGACTCCGGTAATTCTTTCTTTTCAGGCATAAGTATAAATCCGCCTACAAGAATTATACTTACTGCCGTTATTATTTTGTAATATCTTTTCACAGCTGTGTCCCCTTTCTCCAATTATATTATATGCTGTAAAGTATTACCAAAATGCATAATTTTGATTTTTTAAAGGATTTTTTTTATGAACTATATCAGACTTGATAAATTTATCGCTGACAACTCCGGACTCTCAAGAAGTCAGGTGAAAGATGCTGTTAAAAATGGGCTTGTAAAATCCAACGGCATTATCACAAAACAAACTGACCTGAAAATAAATCCCGATTCAGATATAATCGAGCTTGACGGGAAAAACATTACATACAGAAAAAACAGATATATTTTACTTAACAAGCCTGCCGGATATGTATGCTCCACAAGCGACCCTGTCAGCCCTACCGTTCTTGACCTCCTCCCTCCGGAGCTTTCAAAAAAAGTTTTTCCTGCCGGAAGACTTGACAAGGACTCTGAGGGAATGGTTCTCCTGACCAATGACGGTGAGCTTGCTCACAGAATTTTAACTCCCGAAAAGCACGTTCCGAAATTTTATATTGTGAAACTTGCCGAAGAGTTTAAAATTCAATATATTGACTTATTCGCAAACGGCATGTCCCTCAGTAACGGTGAGGTATGCCTTCCAGCCAGAGTATTCCCCCTCGAAAACGACGATTTATGGGCAATAGTCGAACTGCGTGAGGGAAAATTCCATCAGGTTAAAAGAATGTTCGCCACCGCCGGAAATGAAGTCGAATACCTATTCAGATTCTGTATAGGAAATCTTCAAATCCCCGAAAAACTGGCAATAGGTGACTTTATGGAACTTATGCACAAAGATGTTGAAAGATTGCTCCAGCCCCCCGATTATGACGATATTTTAAGAAATTTATATGTGTATTTTTCGTCATATTTGATAAACAAATAATCGTAACTTTGGGAATTTAGGATATTGCAAATTTCAGGAAAATTTGTTATTATATTATTATAGCTGATACTGCGCGTTTTTATTTACGTTCAAGAATTAGCAAAAATTTTTTATGGGAGGATTTATTTTAAATGGCAGGTTTAATTTTGAAACATATTTATAAAAAGTATCCGGGCGGTTTCGTTGCCGTTACCGACGTTGACTTTGAAATCAAAGATAAGGAATTTATTATCCTTGTTGGCCCTTCCGGTTGCGGTAAGTCTACTACTCTCCGTATGATTGCAGGTCTTGAGGAAATCTCTGAGGGCGAACTCTATATCGGCGACCGTCTTGTTAATGATATTGCCCCAAAGGACAGAGATATTGCAATGGTTTTCCAGAACTATGCTCTTTATCCGCATATGACTGTTTTCGATAACATGGCTTTCGGTCTTAAGCTCAGAAAAGTTCCTAAGGACGAAATCGAAAGAAAGGTTAATGAAGCTGCTAAGATTCTTGACCTCTCTCACCTCCTCGAAAGAAAACCTAAGGCTATGTCAGGCGGTCAGCGTCAGCGTGTTGCCATGGGTCGTGCTATCGTCCGTTCACCTCAGGTATTCCTTCTCGACGAGCCTCTTTCAAACCTCGACGCTAAGCTCAGAGCCCAGATGAGAACCGAAATTTCAAAGCTCCACAAGAAACTCGGTACTACCTTCATCTACGTTACCCACGACCAGACAGAGGCTATGACTCTCGGCGACAGAATCGTTGTTATGAAGGACGGCTTCATTCAGCAGATTGATACTCCTCAGGTGCTTTATGAGCATCCTGTAAACCAGTTCGTTGCCGGCTTCCTCGGCTCTCCTCAGATGAACTTTATCGACGCTGTACTTAAAGATGACCTCGGTCAGTATGTCGTTGAATTCGGTTCAGAAGATTCAAAAACCCAGAAGGGCGTCAAGTATCAGATTATCGTTCCTGAATCAAAGGTTAACCGTGAACTCGCTAACTATGTAAATAAGGAAATCGTTCTCGGTATCCGTCCCGAAAGCGTTCACGATGAAGAAATGTACCTCTCAAGTGCTACTACCGGTATTATCTCATGTACTGTTGAAATCACTGAAATGATGGGTGCTGAAACTTACCTCTACCTCAACTGCGAAGGTATCCCGATTACTGCAAGAGTTTCTTCACGTTCAACTGCTAAGCCTCAGGACGTTATTCAGGTCGCTCTTGACCCCAACAGAATACACCTCTTCGACAAGGAAACAGAAAAAACTATTGTCAGCTGATTTTTTTAAACTGTTCCACACAGGGCGGATTCTTTCCGCCCTTTTCTTTTGACTGCAAATTTTTTCACCTAAATTGCAACTTCCCTATTGACTTATCCGGAATTTTGTAATATAATTATTGTAATTGTCATAATTGACACATTCTTATTGTTCAGGAGGCTTAAATGTGAAAAAGAAAAAAAATCAGAAAGCTGTATTCTTTATCGTCTTTGCCCTGATAATTGCTTTTGCATATTCCGCTGTTTTCGGTCTCGATACACAGTACGGAGATATCGTTACAACAAGAATTAACGGTGTTGATGATATAAGACTCGGTATCGATATTCAGGGCGGTGTTGATGTTACCTTTAACCCTGCCGGTGATTATGACGCTACCGAATCTCAGCTCGATTCCGCTACAGAGGTTATCAAGAACAGACTCAATTCACTCAACATCAATGACTATGAAGTATACAGCGATGCTAAAAGCGACAGAATTATCGTCCGCTTCCCATGGCAGGCTGGCGAAACCAATTTCGACCCCGAAGCCGCTGTCAAGGAACTCGGTGAAACTGCTGAACTTACTTTCAGATATGGCTCGGATTATGATACAGACCCCGATACTGAGGATATTATCCCGACAGGCGATATAATCCTCAATGGTGCTGATGTAAAATCCGCTCAGCCCGGAAGTCAGTATAACGATTCTACAGGCTCTTATGAATATGTCGTACAGCTTCAGCTCAATGATACAAGTACCGAAGGCGAATCCGGAAAGGATAAATTCGCTTCCGCTACCGCTGAACTTGCCGGCTCATCTACTCCTATTTCCATATGGATGGATAACACTATGATTTCAAGCCCTACTGTCAGCACTGCTATCACTGACGGAAATGCTGTTATCTCAGGCGATTTTACATACGAATCAGCTAAAAGCCTTGCTGATAAAATAAATTCCGGTGCTTTGCCCTTTAAAATGGAAACTTCCAGCTTCAGGACAATGGATCCAACTATGGGCAGAGGTTCTCTTGATGCCATGATTCTTGCCGGCTTTATCGCATTCGCATTTATCGCAGTTTATATGATTGTTCTTTACAGACTCCCCGGAGTTATCGCTGTCATAGCTCTTATAGGTCAGGTTGCCGGTACTCTTGCTGCTATTTCCGGCTGGTTCGGATTTATGGACAGCTCTACCCTTACAATCCCCGGTATTGCAGGTATCATTCTTGCTGTAGGTATGGGCGTTGATGCCAATATCATTACCGGAGAACGTATCAAGGAAGAGCTTAACTCAGGAAAATCCCTCGATTCTGCCCTTAAAACAGCTTACAAGAGAGCCTTCTCCGCTATCTTCGACGGCAATATCACTGTTGTATTCGTTGCTATTATACTTATGGGTGCTTTCGGCGTTCCCTCAAGTCCGTTCGCAAAGCTCCTCCACGTGTTCTTTATGGCATTCGGTGCTACTACTGAGGGGGTTATATACTCATTCGGATATACTCTTCTCGTCGGTATTATCCTTAACTTTATCATGGGAGTATTCGCTTCAAAGCTTATGCTTACATCACTTTCAAAATTCAACTGCTTCAAAAACAAAAAGCTTTACGGAGGTGCTTCAAAATGAGTGAAAAGAAAAAACAAAGCTCTCCGGCAACCGCTCCGAATATTAAAAAAGTCCGTGATTTCTGCGGTACCAGAAAAGTATTTCTTATTATTTCGCTTTCGCTTGTAGCTATAACTATTCTTGCAACCTTTATACTCAAAATAAATGTCGCTATCGAATTTAAGGGCGGTACTATTCTTAACTACAAATACTCCGGAGAAATCGACGAAAATGCAGTCAGAAGCTCTGTAGAGGAAATTATAGGCACAACTGTAAAAACAAATGCAGGTCAGAATATCAGCACGGGTGATGCAAATATTACTGTCTCATTTACTTCAAAAAATGGTCTTACCGCCGAAAGACAGGCTGAAATCACTGATATGCTTCAGGAAAAATATCCCGAATCCGCTATTGAGCTTGTCGATTCAAATGACGTTGCACCGTCATCAGGCCGTGAATTTTTCCTCAAATGCCTTGTAGCCGTTATTCTTTCTGCTGTAGTCCTGATTATATACATTGCTTTCAGATTCAAGAAAATAGGCGGTCTTTCTGCCGGTGTATGTGCTATTATAGCTCTCTGTCAGGATTTGGTGCTTGTATACGGTTCGTTCATTATATGCGGTTTTGAAATCAACTCCAACTTTATGGCTGTTATCCTTACTATACTCGGATATTCAATAAACAATACAATAGTAATCTACGACAGAATCAGAGAAAACAGACAGATTATGCCCAAGGCTGAACTGAAAGAGCTTGTCAATTTAAGCTGTACTCAGTCCCTCACACGTTCCATAAGAACTACCATTACTACTGTTGCCACTATGCTTATTGTCACTATAGTTGTTGCTGTAAACGGATATACATCTCTTCTCAGCTTTACTGTTCCCCTTATATTCGGCATGGCTCTCGGTGCTTATTCCTCACTCTGCGTCGCTCCTATGCTCTGGGTATGGCATAATGAACGCAAACTCAGCAAAAATTAATCAGAACACTACGTGAAAAACGGGCGACTATCAGTCGACCCGTTTTTTTGTTAGAAAAATTATTTGATTTTTACTTGACATTTTTATGAATTTCATGTATAATATATACATAAACTTTTTTATACTTATGTTCGGACTTGTCGCTGCGGGCGGCGGTCTGATGCTTAAAGCTCTATTTAAATCAAAATAAACAGGAGGATTTCCATTATGGGTATTTTTAACAGAATCGGAGATATCATCAAGTCAAACGTCAATGACCTTATCGACCGTGCTGAAGACCCCGAAAAAATGGTCAAGCAGATTATAATCGATATGCAGAAAGAGCTTAAAAAAGCTACTGAGGCTCTCGGAAAAGCCAAGGCAAGCGAAAGACTCGCTAAAAGACAGTATGACAATGCTGTAGCTGTTTCCGCTGACTGGGAATCAAAAGCTAAATCCGCTCTTCAGGCTGGAAATACTGAACTCGCTAAACAGGCTCTGGCTAAAAAAGTCAAGGCTGATGAAGATGTCGCTAACTATAAGGAAATGTATGATACAATTTCCGCTCAGACTCAGGCTATTTCAAATCAGGTAGACACTGTAAAATCAAAGCTCGAAGAAGCTAAAAGCCGTCAGGCTATGCTTATTGCACGCTCTCAGATGGCTGATACCAAAAAAAGTCTCGCCAGCTCTCTCGGCGGTATAGATGCCTCCTCCGCTTCTGAAAAATTCGACCGCATGGAGGATAAAATCATACGCAAAGAGGCTGAGGCTGATGCATTCTCTGATATCGCAGGTACTGATAACGACTCAGATGAATTTGAAAAGGTTCAGACCGATTCAAAGGTAGATGCAGAATTGCAGCGTCTTATGGCTGAAATGAATGCCAACAACTAATATCCGGAAGTGTATGTATATGTATATGAATAAAAAGAAAAATTATGGTATTATCTCGCTTCTCCTTGCAATATTCCTTGCTATAGGCTCAGTGGTATATATCATCTGGAGAGGCATAAGCAACAGGGCTTACCACGAAAAATGGAAAGACTATGACGACACAGGTCTTTGCTGACAACAAACAATACAGGGCTGTAATCTATATACAGCCCTTGTTTTTACTATGGAGGATTATTGTTGAAGCTTACTGCATTTATCATAATAATTTCTGCCCTTTATATAATAATCGAAAACAAGCTTGTTCTTGTTACAAGAACTGAATTTTTCAACAACAATACGGACAGAATAAAAATAATACATCTTTCAGATTTGCACCGCCGTTCCTTCGGAAAATACAATATCAGGCTGATTAAAAAAATCAGTTCCCTTAAACCTGATATAATTATATTCAGCGGCGATTTGATTACAAGAGACTGCAAATCACTTGATGATACTGAAAAATTTATCCATATGATTGTAAAAATCGCTCCTATATATTTTTCATCCGGAAATCATGAACTCGATATGAAAAGGCTTTATCCCGATAAATATCAGAAATTTATATCAATTCTGAAAAATAACGGCGTTCATATTCTTGACAACAAATCTGAAAGCGTTTTTATACATGACAGAAAAATCAATATAACAGGTGCTTCCCTTAAATATTCGGTATACAAGAAAAATGATTCCTATAAAAATCTCGACGGATATTCCCCTGATGAAATTTTTCAGGATTTGGGAACTTCAGACAGTGAGTGTATCAATATACTTATAGCTCACAATCCCTTCTTTGCCGAAACTTATTCCTCAATCAATCCCGATTATACGCTTTGCGGTCACGTTCATGGCGGTATAGTAAGGCTTTTCGGTATCCCCTTTCTTTCTCCCGAAAGAAAATTCTTTCCGCAGTATTCAAAGGGTGTTTTTGAAATAAACGGAATGAAACTTCTTGTATCAGGCGGTCTGGGAAAATTCAGAATTTTCAATCCGCCCGAAATTCCTGTCTATTATATCTGATTTGTGAAAAATGTATAATTATATTCGTTCAGATTAACCGCATTTTTACATTAAAAATCAAAAAAATTTCCGGATATTATGGAAAATTTCTTCCGGAAGTGTTATAATATCCTTGACATTCTTTTTAAGGAGGTCATCTATGAAAAGTTTTCTTAAAACGACACTTACAGTAATTACCGGAGTATCTGCCGGAATATGCATATTCGCATTGTGCAGCAGACTGCTCTCCAGAAAGTATATTACTGTCAGTGAATAATATTTTTTATCAAAGAGGTCGATAATCATGGAAATCAAATTTACAAAGGCTGCTCAGCTAAAGGAAAAGCCTGCTGACGAAAGCAAGCTCGGTTTCGGTCATATCTTTACTGACTATATGCTTGTTATGCCCTATGATGAAGGTCAGGGCTGGCATGACCCCGAAATTAAACCCTATGGAAACATAGAGCTTTCTCCTGCTGCTATGTGCCTGCATTACGGTCAGACTGTTTTTGAAGGCTTGAAGGCTTACAGAACTGCTGACAATAAAATTCAGCTCTTCCGCCCCGACGAAAATTTCAAAAGACTCAATGTCTCAAATCAGCGTCTTGTTATTCCTCATCTCGATGAAAATCTCGCTATGCAGTGCCTTATGGAGCTTCTTAAAATCGAAAAGGACTGGGTTCCGCATACTGAGGGAGCATCTCTTTACATAAGACCTTTTATATTTGCTGTTGACCCGTTCCTCGGAGTAAAGCCCGGTTCACATTATCTCTTTGTAATCGTTCTCTCTCCTTCAGGTGCTTACTATGCAAGCGGTCTCGACCCTGTAAATATCTACGTTGAAAGTAAATATGTGCGTGCCGTAAGAGGCGGTATGGGCTTCGCTAAAACAGGCGGTAACTATGCTGCATCACTTATCGGTCAGGACGAGGCTCACAAACAGAATTATTCTCAGGTTCTCTGGCTCGATGGCGTTGAACAGAAGTATATTGAAGAAGTCGGTGCTATGAATATATTCTTTGTTATTGACGGAGAAGTTATCACTCCTATGCTTCAGGGTTCAATTCTTCCGGGCATTACAAGAAAATCTTCTATAGAACTCTGTAAGAGCTGGGGACTTAAAGTTACAGAACGCCGTATAACCATTCAGGAGGTCGCTGACGCTTACGACAACGGCAAGCTCGATGAAGTATTCGGTACTGGTACAGCAGCCGTTATATCGCCTGTAGGACACCTTAAATGG
>JAQXFT010000220.1 GCA_029005335.1 Oscillospiraceae bacterium | reverse complement strand
TGTCAACGACAGTTTCAAACATAATTCTTGAGCCTTCCTGAATATACTGTCCCATTGAGTGGAGGTCGGTTGAGAATACAACAGAAGCCGGGAAAAGTCCCTTATTGTCCTTGCCCTCGCTCTCTCCGAAAAGCTGTTTGTACCATTCAGCCATAGTAACGAATGCAGGGTCATATGATACAAGAAGTTCAACGGACTTGCCTTTTCTGTAGAGGATATTTCTGAGGGCTGCATATTTATAGCAGTCGTTGTTATCGAAATCGGCAGTAAAGTCAGCCTGAGCCTTTGCAGCACCCTGCATAAGGGCATCAATATCACAGCCTGCAACAGCAATCGGGAGCAGTCCTACTGCTGTAAGAACTGAAAATCTTCCGCCTACGTCGTCCGGAATAACGAAAGTTTCATAGCCCTCTGTATCAGCAAGGCTCTTGAGAGTACCTCTTGCCTTGTCAGTAGTACAGAATATTCTGTCCTTGGCATTTTCCTTGCCGTACTTGTCTTCAACGAGCTTTTTGAATACTCTGAATGCGAGAGCAGGCTCAGTAGTAGTACCGGATTTTGAAATTACGTTTACGGAAAAATCTCTTCCTTCGCAAAGTGAGATAACCTCATTAAGATAAGTCGGATTGATATTATTTCCTACATAATAGATATCAGGTGTATCTTTTTTGAGATTGTTATAGAAAGGTGATTTAAGAAATTCTATAGCAGCTCTTGCACCGAGATATGAGCCACCGATTCCTATAACGATAAGCACGTCGGAATTTGACTGAATCTTTTTTGCAGCGGCTTTGATTCTTGCAAATTCTTCTTTATCATATTCTGTAGGGAGACTGAGCCAGCCGAGAAAATCACTGCCCAGACCGTTTTTGTCGTGCAGGATTTTTGCAGCAGTTTCAACCTGTGATTTAATCCCTTTAAGTTCATCGGGATTGATGAAGCTTTCGAGATATTTAGTATTGAGTTTCAAAGACATTTTAAAAAACCTCCAGTGAGCAACATAGAAAGCAGATATACAATATTTTTCCGCTTTACTAATATCATACTATACTTTGAAAATTTTTGCAAGGGGGTATCATCATAATTGTGCAAATGCAACAAATACATCACTATAATTTCAGTAAATTTAACAAAGATTTTTTTACAGTAAACAACAAAGAGGACTTTTTTACTTCATTTTTAGTTATAATATCGGTTTCAAATACGAGTGTATCGCCGTTATAAAATGCCATTGTACCTATTTTCTGCCCTTTTTTTATCGGTGCGGTTATATAGTCGGGTATAACTATCCTGTTTGTAATTTCAGATGAAGCTTTCGGAACTACAACGCTGTTCTGCGATTTCAGCATGATTTCAACGGCATTTTCCTGACCGGATTTTACTTTCATAGGAATAAGAAGCTCATCGAGAAAGGCGGGAACTGTCACTTTAAATTCCCGAAAGCCTTTGTTTATAAGATTTTTAGCTTTTGAAAATGATGTATCCTCATCGGAAGCCCCCAGAATTACCGCAATATATGAGCAATCCTCTCTGACTGCTCCCTCAGATATACAGTATCCGGACTTTTCAGAATGACACGCCTTGAATCCGATATGTCCCTCAAACGTACGTGAAAGGGTATTTTCGCTGACAAGCTCAGTCTGACCATTTTTTACAAAATCCCTCCATGTCTGAAAATACGGAGTCAGAAAATCATATTCAGAAAGCTCCGCCGATATTACTGCAATATCATGTGCTGTAGTATAATCCTTTTCCGAGTAATATCCATAGGGATTTGTAAATGCTGAATTTCTCAGTCCCAAATCAAATGCTCTGGAATTCATCTGTGATACAAATTCATCTATGCTCCTGCATGACTTTTCGGCAAGAACTGTCAGAGCATCATTGGCATTTCCGATTATAACACTTTTAAGAAGCTCATCTGCCGTAAGCTTATCGCCCTGCTGAAGCCATATTACTGAACCCTTTGTACCTGTTACCGTTCCCGATGCCGTAAGCTCATCATCGAGACGGAATTTTCCGGTTTCTATCGATTCCGCTATCACAAGGAGCGACATTAATTTTGACATATATCCGGCATTTACCTGCCTGTCAGGATTATTTTCGGATATAACAGTACGGGTGCTTGTTTCCATAAGAACATAAGAAAAATCTTCTTCCGCATAACATCTGAAATCGGGAATATATATATAAACTGTAATCAACGAAAATATTATGCACAATAATTTTTTCATAAAAAATTCCTCCGCATTTTTTTACTGTTATATTATACTACAGATGCGGATAAATTATTTATGATTTTTCCTGAATAGCACCGCTTCTGTATGCCGTCAGAAGCTCTTTCAAATCGGATATTCTTTCCTCAAGCTCCTTTCCCAAATCCGTATCGGAAATATTTACACGTTCCTTCATTTTTTCTACTATGTAAACATTCGGAGCATAGTTTTCTGCTGTATGCTCCGCAAGCTGTAAGCTGTGGGAATCGTATATGAGAGTATATCCGGCTATTCCCGTTTTAGTACGGTATGCCTTTGATATTCCGCCGTCTATTACAAAGAGCTTTCCGCCTGCTTTTACCGGACTTTCGCCGTCCTTTATTTTAACAGGCACATGACCATTTATTATATGACCATGTTCCTCGCTGACACCAAATTCTTTAAGGATTTTCATGCATACTTCAGGATTATCACTGAGCTTATAGTATGGGTTGTATACTTCCTTATGCAGTTCCGAATCATCTGTGAAATATCTTTCAAAGAATGCCATTTTATCTTTTCCGTATATCGGGGATTTTGCACCGCACCACAGATACCACA
>JAQXFT010000219.1 GCA_029005335.1 Oscillospiraceae bacterium | reverse complement strand
ACAAAAATTCTGAAACTAAAAATCTTGGTATAAGAGCATGGGATTGTCCGGAATGCGGAACGCATCATGACAGAGATATAAATGCTGCAATAAATATAAAAAATGAAGGTATGCAATTAGTTTTCGCATAACATAAAATATAAAGAACCGTAGGACATACGGGGATAGCTCGCTTATGCTTAGTACATTGGTGCTATCGAACGAGAACCGACTGCTCATAATGAGAGGAAGCCCCCACCTCTACAGGTGGGGGAGGATGTCACAATAAAAAATACAGAAAAATAAATCCGGGCGAACTGTGTTCGCCCGTTGTTTATATGGCTCAATATGCAGTCAACCACTGCCCCCTACTTTTTGACCGCCTTTCTGTTAATTTCTTTTATCTCCTCAACGATTTTTTCATTTATCGGCAGAGGCTCAAAAAGAGGACGTGTAAGATAATATCCCTGAAGCAAATCAACACCACATTCAATTACTGTACGCATTTCGTTATAGGTTTCGACACCCTCCGCAAGCACAAGAATATTCTTTGTCCTTGCCACCTGTACAAGGTTACTGATAATGCTTGTACGGCTTATATCCCTGTCACAGCCACTTATAATTGAACGGTCTATCTTTATAAGATTGGGATTTATTGTTATCAGGGCATATTCACTGTTATAACCGCTTCCGAAATCATCAAGAGCTATCTTAGCTCCCCATCTTGAAACAATTTCCTGCTTTGCTGTTATATATTCGTCATTGGCTTTATCGCTCTCAAGAACCTCAAGGACTACATTTTTCAGATAATCCCGGTTTTCACTTTCAAGCAATAATATATCCTCTTTTTTCATAAGGCAATTTGAAAGAGAATTTATAAATATTCTTGATTTTCGGGATATATTGCCCTTTTCAATCTGTTCACGGTAATTTTTCAGGCTGAGAGTCCATGTCAGACGCTCGATTTCATAGAGCTTTGCCCCTGTTCTTGCAATACGTATAAATTCAAGAGGTGATTTAAGAACATCTGACTGCGGACGCATAAGAGCTTCATAGCCATAGATTTCCCCTGTTTTAGCGGAAACTATACTCTGAAAAGTATATCTTATACTCTGCTCATCTATTATTCTGTTCATTTCCTCTATTCCGGTAATAAGAATAGCGTCCTTGCTGTATGATGAAATATCAAATTCCGCAATATCGCCTTTTGTGGAGTGCTTTATAGTATACATTGCAAAATCGGCATACTTTATAAGAAGCTCATAGGAAAGCGAATCATCAGGATACCACGATATTCCGCCGCTCGCTCTGATTTTATAGTGAGTACCGTCCGCAAGTATGCAATAGCTTTCACTGAGTCTATCCCTTACTGATGCGATAATTCTTCTGATTTCGTCCTTTGAATCAAATCCGCTCAGGAATACATTAAACTCATCACCCGACATTCTGGCGACAACTCCTCCGTAATCTCTGAAAGTCTTGAATATATTTGCAGCAGTTTTTATATAGTCGTCTCCGAAATCATGACCGTATGTATCATTTACATATTTCAGGTTATCCAAATCTATCATTATAAATGCGGATATTTTCAGTGCCTTCGGATTTGTAAACATCTCGTCTATTTTATTGTAATATGCACGTCTGTTGAGAAGTCCTGTTGTTATATCATAGTCACGCTCATATTCTATTTTCTTCTTCTCGATAACTATTTTTGTTATATCCTGCACAAGTCCCATAACACTTGATTTATCCTTCATCATATTAAATTTGAACCATCGTGCTGTTTTGTTGACGGGATTTGTATAGAATACTTCTATACTTATACTTTCTCCGGAAAAATCCGTCGTGCTGTCGGTAAAGATTTTATTTGAGCAGACTTTATCCTCCTTATCAATAGTTTTTACAAGCTTATGAAAATCGCTGAATGATATAAGTTTATCCTCCTGTTCCATTCCCGCCGGTCTGAAAAGCTTTATAAGGCTCTCGCCTACAAATACGCTTCCGCTTGTGAAGTCATACATAAAAACTCCTATGCCCATATCAACCATACTGATTATTCTTGAAACTCTTGAGGACTGCTCCATAACATCATTCTGAAGCTTATTTATAGCTTCGCTCAGCTTGTCAAACTCATCTATGCCGGACGAACTGAAATATACAAGCTCATCACTTCTGGCATTAAGTCCGGATTCCTTTATAACTCTGGTTCGGCTGTTCAGAGTATTTATCATGACAGTAACAGGCTTAGTAATTCTCCAGTTTATGATTAATGCACACAATATACTGAAGCCTGTTGATATCAATGATGAAATGACAAAAAGCTTTATCAGGGAGGTATATATACTGAGAATCCTTGATTTGTCCGCAACGGAAATCAATGCCCATTTCTGGCTTTTATATGGAGAGCCTGAATTATATATATTCATCTCCTGAATATTTCCTATTGATTCTGTTTTTGCGTCCGGATTGAAATCATATATATCGCTTTTGATTTTATTCTTTCGGCTTATAACAGTATTGCTGTCAACAAGCTTTACGAATACAGGTCCTGAATGAAGAACTATGGAGTATTCGCCGTTGTTATTTTCATCAAAGCCGAGTATATAGCATGCACTTTCGCTGAAAAAGTCGTTTGAGGGCATATTCTGTATTATCATCTTCTCCATAAGCCCTATGCCTATAACGCCATATACTGTTCCGTCATCAAGTATAAGCGGTATTGTATACTTTATGCTGGGCTGGGCTGAAACTGATATTTTTGAAAAGCCCGTCCAGTGTCCCAGATGATAGGCTGAAACATTTTCTTTTCGCCTTGCAGTTCCTATTGTATCGAAATAGAAGCCGAAATTGTTGTCCTCATTATCGCTCATATTCATATGAAGCGACCATTCATAATCAAGTGCTATTCCTAAGCTGTGTGCAATTTCCGAGTTACCGGCTTCCATGAACAAATCCTGATTATTTGTTATACTATTTTCAGCAGTATCAATATCCCTTATATAAATACCTGCTTTTTTCAGATTATTTTCATCGCAATAAAGCTCTCCGGTATCAAGAACGATAAAAGCGTCATTTACCATATTTCTTCTGAGAAGATATATAAGCGGTTCAGCTGAATCAGAAAGTATTCTTTTGCTCAAATCCTTATTCAGGCTGAGGTCATCAATAGTGAGATTCTGTTCTTCAAGAATCTGATTTGTAATATCATTGACTTCCTTTGCGGTCTCATAAACAAGAGACGTTTTCTGATTCATCATATTTTCAACATAATTTTTACGGTTTGTAGTTTTTTCGATAACTGTATTATAAGCATATTTTTTTATGTATGAAAATTCTCCGCCGAGGATAAGCACAGTCAGAAAAGTCAGAAGCTGAATCAGAGTCAGAAAAAGCATCGGGAAAAATATTCTTGATGAAAAGGGCTTTCCTTTGTTATTTCCTGATTTTTCTGACGTGGAGTGGGAAGTATATTTCATTTATTATACCTCGCAAATTTTATTTATTTCTGACAAATCTGCTCAAGACTTGTTCTGAATCCCTCAAACCAGCTCTCAAAGCTTTCATCTCCGATATATTCCTCAAGAACCTTTTCACGCTTTTCACCATTTGCAATTCGTTCACAGATTTCAGCATAGTCGGCTGATGCTCTGTCCTGCATTGAATATGAGAGTACATCACGGGTTTCGGCTGACTTTTCAAACGGCATACTTGTATAAAGAGTACATGAGTTTATTTCATCTATAGCGGTTTTAATGGCATTCATCATTGTATCGTTGACAGTCTTACCCATTCTGTCATTGATTTCCGAAATCTTTTCAAAATTGTTTGCATTTTTTCTTACAGGAAGATATCCGGAATTTATTGAAAATTCAATATTTCTCTCCTCCTCGGTAAACCATTTAAGGAATACTGCACTTGCATATTCCGTCCGCTGGTCTGATTTTATAACGGACATTCCTGCACCCTGCTGTACTATATAGGGTTCACAGCCCTCGAAATCAGGCACAGGGAGAATTATATTTTCAATAGGGTATGAGTATTCGTCATTTATAGTAACCTCGTCCGGATAATATGCTGCTCCGGTCGTTGAGCAGGTAAAAGCTATAATTGAACCTATTTTGGCATCATCGCTTCTGTAACGGTTTTCAGCAGTATAGTAGCCTTTTACATACGGAACATAATAATTATCCCACAGACGTCTTACAACAGCTTTATCAATATTCAGAACAGTATTGTTGTTTTCATCTTTGAGGAAAAATTCCGCTCCAAGCTGTTTTGCTCCTATACTCATATAATTTGCAAGCGAGTCACGTCCATAGAATGATTTTCCATCATTTTCAACATCAGGGGTAAGAGAGTCGGTATAGTTATAATATTTTTCAGCTGTTTCTGCCAGACCCTCAATAGTTTTAAGGTCATCAAACGAAGCTCCGGTAGCATCTGCAAATTTCTGCCAGTCCGTAAGATTAAGCATCATAACTTCTGTACTTTTTGCTGTCGGAAAAATTTTGATAGAATTGTCTCCGGAAAATCTTCCCTCATTTATATATTCATCTATATATTCATTTATTTCATCTTCAGTAAAATACTGACTCAAATCTGCCAGCATACCCATCTTGTCAATTGTAAATGCCGTTTCTGCATAAGTTCCGAATATATCCGGTGGGTCATCAGCTCCGGGGTCTTTACTTACAGAGGCAATAACACTGTCCGCAAGCTCTGATATATTGTTTTTTGTATATGATTCAACTAAAATACCTTTTTCATGTCCCACAGTATTGTTAAATTCACTTACCATTTTATCAAAGCTTGTCTGCTGAACTCCATTATAATAATGCCATATGGTAAGTGTCACAGGGTCATCTTTGCTAAGAAGTGCTTCATATCCTTCATCTTCGCCACAGCCTGAAAAAGGTATCATTGCAAGAATAATTGAAAGTGCCATGCTGAAAATCCTACATTTTCTCATATTAATCACTCCTGTATTTTTATAATATCAGCTTAATATACATTATACACTATTTTGCAGAGATTTTCAAGTGATTATTGTAAACATTGTTTTTTTAAAAATAATTATTTAAATATGCCGGCACAGTGATTCAGAGGGCCATTTCCCTTTCCGAGATTAAGTCCCGTACTCATAGCTTTTTCGAGATATTCTTTTGCTTTTCTGATACAGATTCCAAGCGGATATCCGAGTGCGATATTGCAGGCAATCGCTGATGAAAGCGTACAGCCTGTTCCGTGGGTATTCTCTGTATCAACAATATTTCCACGTATTGTTAAAAACATTCCGTTATATATAAGAACGTCATCAGCCTTTGAAGCTCCATGACCGCCCTTGACAAGTACATTTGCTCCGGTTTTTTCGTGTATAATCCTTCCGGCTTCAATCAGGTCACCGGGATTCGTTATCCTGATTCCGGAAATCTCTTCAGCCTCCGGAATATTCGGTGTTATAAGAGTTGCAATCGGAAAAAGCCTGTTTATCAGAATTTTTTTTGCCTCCTCCGAAATTAGTGAATATCCGCTTGTTGAAATCATAACAGGGTCTATAACTACGTTTTTAGCTTTGTAAAATTCCAGCCTTTCAGCAACAGCAAGTACATTTTCCGCACTCGAAAGCATACCGATTTTTACCGCATCAGGACGGATATCCGAAAAAATACAGTCAATCTGCTTTGAAGTAAAACCAGCCGGAGTATCAGCAATTCCATAAACGCCGGTTGTATTCTGTGCCGTCAGCGAAGTTATTACACTCATCGCATACATTCCATGAGCTGTAATCGTTTTTATATCCGCCTGTATTCCAGCTCCGCCACTGCAATCCGAACCGGCTATTGTAAGTATCTTCTTCATAATCATTCCTCCAGAATATCAATAATCATCTCTTTCAGAGTTCCTGCGGATTCTCTTACATTATCAGATTTGAAAATGCCTGATACAACAGCTATTCCGCTTATACCGCTTCCCGTCAGATATTTTACATTTCCGGTATTTATTCCGCCTATAGCTACAACCGGAATACTTACCGAACGGCATATTTTACAGAGATTTTCATAGCTTAAAGGCACTGTATCTGATTTCGTGGAGGTAGCAAAAACCGCTCCTGAACCAATATAATCCGCACCCTCCTGCTCCGCTCTGACTGCCTGTTCAGAAGTCCGTGCAGTAGCACCTATAATTTTATTCTTCCCCAATAAAGCTCTTGCCTGTGATATGTTCATATCATTCTGACCCAGATGAACACCGTCCGCACCGCTTTTTATTGCAATTTCAACATTGTCATCAATTACAAACGGTACTTTATATTTATTGCATATTTTTCGGATTTCTGTTGCCTCACTCAGAAAATCATCAGAATCAAGATTTTTTTCCCTGAGCTGAATAAAAGTAGCTCCTCCTATAATTGCCTCCTCAACTTCTTCGGCAAGCGTTTTTCCGTTAAGCCATGAACGGTCAGTTACAGCATATAAAAGCATATTTTCCCTTGAAATTTTCAAATTAATCACCTCAATCCGGATTTGAATTATAATCCATTATATCAATAAAAATATAATTGAAATTATCCTTGTCAATATCAATTCCATAATAAAGGAATAGTAAATCAGTATATCCAAAGTCGTCTTCTATACAGTTATTAAAAATATTATCACTGCTTAAATCATCATATATATAATTATCATATGGTAATGTTAATATTTCAACTATATTGCTTTTATTATCAACCTGTTCCTTTATATAATTAATGCGAAGCGTATTACAGTATTTATTTGAAATATTTATAACGCACATGAATACTCCAGCCAGTACCGAAAAAATACAAAAAGCCTTTTTTATCTCCTCACTTCTGAAAAATTCAGATTTCTCACAGCATGAAAAAAACAACTCACCCAATGCAAGAATCCAGAAAATACCATCTGCAAAAAAACATCTCGAAGAAACCGGATTTACCACTAAAAAAGGCAGAACCGAAACAACTGTGCTTATAAGATAAATCAGAAATCGTATCCTGCTATTTATTTTAATTAGAATCATACTCATATATATAAGTGCAGTAAAATAAACAAATGCAAAAGCTGTTTCCAATGCCCTCACTTTCATGCTCCAGTCAAAATCAGTCAAATCCGAACAGCAGTTCACAAAAACAGAATAACAGCTATAAGCCAGAATAACAATCATACATATTTCAGTATAACGCCTGACCATGCAATTCCACTTACTCTTATCAGCCTTATAATATAAAAACAGAAAACAAATCGCAATCAAAATATGAATTATGAAAAATTTCTTTGCATAATCAGGAATAATCCTGAGATATATCTGCATAAAAATATCATCAATACTGAAATCTATCGTACGTAAACCAGTTGAATCTGAATTTTCCTGAACTATTCCGCTGTATTCTGATGAAGACATCATCACAAAAAATCCGGCAACAGAGCTTAAAAAATATAATATATTAGCAGCAAAAACACGTTTTCTGAGCTTATATATAATAACTATCGAAGCAATTCCAAAAAATATATTATATAAAGTCATATGTTCTACGCAAAATGCTCCAATAAATCCCAGAAGCGGTGCAGATATCAGCCATAATCTTTCCGGATAATATTCCTTTTCAAACATTATCCTAAAACTAAAAAGTATATAAGAAAGCGTAAAAATCATCGAAATACCGTAATTAGTAAAGCTTGAAATCCAGTTCAGCACATTGGAATAAATTTCCTTCGGCAACGTCACAAACAGGGAAAAAAACAAAGCATATTTTAAAATATCCGACTTATTTTCAAAATCCATTAAACGTGATGCCAGAATAATTAAAAGCGATTCAGCTGAAGCATAAACAAGATACTTGATAATCGGATATCTGACCATCATATATGTTATTTCATTTGTCAGATATCTTCCGTTCGGATTCCTGTGTGAAAATAACTCCTCTGTTTCATATACATAGTACCATACAAAATCATCACCCTGCATTATTAAACATAAAGCAGAAACAATCGAAAAACATATAATAAAAATTATCGGAATAAAGGTCTTTCTGTTTTTCATAAATAAAATACTGCCCATTATCAAACCTCTGATTTTTATTTAAACAAAAAGCCTCTCTTGTTAAAAGAGAGGCTTTCAAAGTACCGGCATAGAACTATTTTCCCAGGCCGTCGCCAGCCAAGTATTTTCATCGCATATGAGCTTAACTTCCGTGTTCGGAATGGGAACGGGTGTGAC
>JAQXFT010000218.1 GCA_029005335.1 Oscillospiraceae bacterium | reverse complement strand
ATATTCAAAGTAAAGGAATAAAAAACGTAACAGTTACAGGCGGTGAACCTCTCATACAGAATGGTATATATGAGTTGCTTGAACTTCTATGCAAAAGCGGTCTTGAAGTTGAAGTTGAGACAAATGGTTCAGTGGATATTTCTGAATATTATGATATGAGTCCAAGACCGTCTTTTACACTTGATTATAAAACACCATCAAGCGGTATGGAAAATTTTATGGAAATGAAAAATTACTATAATTTTCTGAATGAAAAGGATACAGTAAAATTTGTGTGCGGAAGCTATGATGACCTTGAATGTGCAAAAGAAATTATACAAAAGTGCCGTCTGGTGAAAAAATGTGCAGTGTATTTAAGCTGTGTTTTCGGTAAGCTTGAACCCGAAAAAGTAGTTGAGTATATGATTCAGAATAAGATGAATGACGTAAATTTTCAGTTGCAGATGCATAAATTTATCTGGAATCCCGACAAAAGAGGAGTTTAAAAATTATGCTTGATGATATAATTGAAATCGTTCTGGATTTTGTCGGAGAGATTTTTGAGGCGGTTTTAAAAAAACACAGAAAAAATAAAAAAAGGGGTGGAAAAAATGATTGACAAGAAGGCAATAAAATTCCATATAGAGGGAATTTTAAAGGCTCTCGGTGATGACCCTGAACGTGAGGGGCTTAAAGATACTCCGCAGAGAGTTGCGAATATGTATGAAGAAATATTCGAAGGTATGAATTATACAAATGACGAAATCGCTAAGATGTTCGACAAGTCATTTGAAGTAAATTCAGAACATAATGATATGGTAATAGTTCGGGATATAAACGCATTCAGCTATTGCGAACATCATCTCGCATTAATGTACGATATGAAAATTACTGTTGCATATATACCGTGCGGAAAAGTTCTCGGATTAAGTAAAATTGCAAGAATTGCAGATATGGTAACTAAGAGACTTCAGTTGCAGGAGCGTATCGGAAACGATATTGCGGAAATTATGCAGAAAGTTACCGGTTCGGAAGATGTGGCTGTAATGATTGAAGCAAATCACAGCTGTATGACGGCAAGAGGAATTAAAAATACGACTGCTAAAACATATACAACAACTTTGCGTGGACGTTTTGAAAGTGATATTTCACTTCAGAACAGGCTTATTTTAAGATAAAGGAGATTGAAAAAAATGAAAGCTCTTGTATTATCAAGCGGAGGTGTGGACAGTACAACATGCGTAGCACTTGCCGTATCAGAATACGGAAAGGAAAACGTTGTATCACTTTCCATTACATACGGTCAGAAACATTCAAAAGAGATACAATCCGCAAATGCCGTTGCCGAATATTATGGAATAGAACATATACTGCTTGATTTAAGCGAAATGTTTAAATTTTCGGACTGTTCACTTCTGAATCATTCTGATAATGAAATACCGCATGAATCATATGACAGTCAGATTCAGAAAACGAACGGTTCACCTGTATCAACATATGTACCTTTCAGAAACGGCTTGTTTATATCATCAGCGTCAGCAATTGCAATTTCAAAAAATTGCGGTGTAATATATTACGGAGCTCACAGCGATGACAGTGCAGGAAGTGCATATCCCGACTGCTCCCCCGAATTTAATAAGGCTATGGGAGATGCGGTATACATCGGAAGCGGAAAACAGCTTAAAATAGTTGCTCCGTTTGTAAATCTCACTAAAAAAGATGTAGTGAAAAAAGGTCTCGAACTCAATGCACCGTATCATCTTACATGGAGCTGTTATGAGGGCGGAGATAAACAGTGCGGAAAATGCGGTACTTGTATCGACAGAAAAAAAGCTTTTGAGGAAAACGGTATCAAAGACCCCGTTGAATATCAGGAATAACATGGAGGATTTTTTTAATGCGTACACAAGATGAAACAAAGGATATAACTCTTTTAGGCTCGCAGAATACAAAATATAACTATGACTATAATCCGGAGGTTCTTGAAACTTTTATTAACAAGCATCAGGAAAACGATTATTTTGTAAAGTTCAACTGTCCGGAATTTACAAGCCTGTGTCCTATTACAGGTCAGCCGGATTTTGCAACTATCTATATATCGTATGTTCCCGATGTGAAAATGGTTGAAAGCAAATCACCGAAACTGTATCTTTTCAGCTTCAGGAATCACGGGGATTTTCATGAGGACTGCGTTAATATCATCATGAAAGACTTAATAAACCTTATGAACCCGAAATATATTGAGGTATGGGGAAAATTCACTCCAAGAGGTGGAATATCCATAGACCCCTACTGCAATTACGGAAGAAAAGGCACAGTATGGGAGAAAGTAGCTTTTGACCGCCTTACAACTCATGATATGTATCCCGAAAAGGTTGACAACCGATAAAAATATATTGCAATAAGAGGTGTTTTTAATGGGACTTAATTCTACACCAAGCGGAGAAAGAGTGCATATAGCATTTTTCGGAAAGAGAAATGCCGGAAAATCCAGTATAGTAAACGCTGTAACAGGACAGAATATTTGTGTAGTATCAGATATAAAGGGAACTACCACAGACCCTGTATACAAATCAATGGAATTACTGCCTTTAGGAGCAGTAATGATTATAGATACAGCAGGCTTTGACGACTGCGGAGAGCTGGGCGAAATGCGTATTCAGAAGACCATGCAGGTACTCAATAAAACTGATATAGCGGTGCTTGTAACAGATTCTGATTCTCCTGATAAATACGAAGCTGAGCTTTTAAGCTTATTCAGGGATAAAAATATACCATATATCATAGTACGCAACAAATGTGATTTGCTTGATGAGATTCCCGAAAATAATATGCTATATACAAGTACCCTGACAGGATATAATATAAATCTTCTTAAAGAAAAGCTTGCCCGAATGATTAAACCTGATAATTCAAGGCTTATCGGAAATCTTGTAAAGCCTGATGATTTTGTAATACTTGTTACACCTATTGATGAATCAGCACCAAAGGGACGCATGATACTTCCGCAACAGCAAGCAATAAGAGACATACTTGATTCAAGAGCCTGCTGTATAGTAATTCAGGAAACACAGTTAAAGCATACTCTTGAAAGAATAACCCCCTCGCTTGTTATAACGGACAGTCAGGCATTTGAAAGCGTTTCCGCACAGACTCCCGAAAATATTCCGCTTACATCATTTTCAATACTTATGGCAAAGTACAAGGGATTCCTTGATACAGCCGTTGACGGTGTATCAAAAATAAAATCTCTCAGAGACGGTGACAGAATACTTATTTCAGAGGGTTGCACTCATCACAGACAGTGCAAGGATATTGGTACAGTAAAGCTTCCTCACTGGCTGAGAGAATATACAGGAAAAGACCTTGAATTTTCATATTCATCAGGAACGGAATTTCCGGAAGATTTATCGCAGTATTCACTTGTAATACACTGCGGAGGCTGTATGCTTAATGCACGTGAGGTTCAGAATCGTATGCAAAAGGCTGTATCGCAGAAAGTACCCTTTACAAATTACGGAATATCAATAGCATATATGAACGGAATTTTAAAGCGAAGTCTTGAAATTTTTCCTGAGCTTGCAGAAAAGATAAATTAACATAATATTTGCGATTCCTGCATAA
>JAQXFT010000217.1 GCA_029005335.1 Oscillospiraceae bacterium | reverse complement strand
ATATTCTAAATCATGATTTCAATCTGACTTCCGCCTGATTTCTGCTTGTGTACTATAATCTGCCTGTCGATTCTGTTTTTAAGCTCAGAGACATGGGAAATTATCCCTACAAGCCGGTTACCCTCAGCAAGATTTGAAATAGCATTCATTGCCTGATTCAATGTTTCATCATCAAGAGAACCGAAGCCTTCATCAATGAACATTGTATCAAGGCTTATACCTCCGGCAGAACACTGAATTTCCTCAGACAATCCCAGAGCAAGTGAAAGTGATGCCATAAACGATTCACCGCCTGAAAGTGTACGTACATTTCGCTGAGAGGTATTATAATGGTCGATAATATCAAGCTCCAGACCGCTCTGGCTTCTGTTATTCAGAGCCTGCGAACATCTTTTAAGCTCATACTGACCATTGCTCATAACATAGAAACGGCTGTTTGCACGGTCAATTATTCTGTCGAAAAAGCTCATCTGAACATAAGTTTCAAGCATTATTTTTTCCTTACCGCTGATATTTCCGTTAGCAGTATCAGAGAGGTCTTTAATCCATTTGAATTTCTCCTCATATTTTTCAAGTTCATCTGATTCGAGAGTAACATTTTTCAGTATAGAGGAGTTTATATCTTTTCTGGAGTGAATTTTCTTTTGAGATTCAAGTATACTATTGCGTTCGGAAATAAGCTTTTGTTTGTATTCCTTTTTGGATTCGGCGTCAAGCTCAGGATTATCCGGAAGCTGTTCTTTAAGATGATTGATTTTTGCCTCGAGCTGTATCTGATTGTTACGGCACTGATTATACTCATGTTCTTTTTCTTCAATCAGAGCCTTTATTTCTGATTTCTTTTTAAGCAGATTATTTTTGTGTTCGATAGCTTTTGATTTGCTCTCAAATTTAAGACTGCCTTTAATGGATTCGAGGAGCTTTGCAAGCTCTGTATTACGGGATTCATAAGCGGAAGCCCTGTTCTGAAGCTCATTGTATTCACAGGTTTTTTTACTAAGCTTTTGCTCCAGCTCCGGAATCAGTGATGAAATACGATTTTTAAGGCTTATGCGTTTTTCCTCACAGGAAATACGTGATGAAAGCTCTGAAATCTTCTGCGAGACTGATTCAAGCTCCTCTGAGATTCTGATTCCGGCATTTTCAATTGAACAGTCACCGAGCTTTCCGGAAATAGTTTCACTTAGCTGAGAGGCTTTTCCGGAATTAATATTCATCTGGGATTCAACGGTGCTGAGATTTTTTTCTGAAATTTCAAGGGAATCGGAAAGTTCTTTAAGTTGCTTTTCAAAACCCTTAATCATAACGGAATTTTTCTGGCGTTGGGAAATCTTTTTTTCTGTATTCCGGAGCTGTAATTGAAGTTCGGAAATACGGCTGGTACATACATTTCCGGATTGTTTTATATGGCTGGGAATTTCATTTACAGAGCATATTCCGAAAAGCTTTTCAGAAGTTGCTTTTATTTTTTCAGTCATAGCGGAAACTTTTCCGTTCAGCTCTCCGGCATCTGCACTTAGCTGAGAAGCCTTCGCCTGAGCTGATTCGTAATTCAGACGGGCTGTTTTCACATCTTCTTCGGTCGGAGCATTATCGGAACATTTTGCAGGTTCGGGGTGTTCAGTCGAACCGCATACGGGACATTTTTCGCCGCGAGTAAGAGCTGTGGCAAGTATTCCTGCCTGTTCGTCAAGAAAAGCTTTATTTTTGGCGAGATATACAGCATTCAGCTTCTGAGAGATTCTGAGTGCTGAGATATATTCCTCACGGACTTTCTGAAGGCTTTCAAGCTGTCCGAGATATTCGGAATAATTTTTATCAAGCTCATCAAGAGAAGCTTTCCGGAGGTTTTCGGTATCAATTTCGTGCAGAATTTTTTCTTTTTCCTGACCGGCATTTTCGAGGGAGGTCTGTTTTGCATTTATATAGGAAATACAACGGCTGATTTCCTGAAATTTTTCGGAAATTTCTTCACATTCCTTATTGATTTGTGCAATTTTATTTTTATCGTTTTCAATCATTCTGATAAGCTTCTGATATTCTGTGAAATCGGATTTTATATTTTCAAGATACAGCTTTTCGGATTCTGCGGAAGATTTCATAGCATTAAGCTTTTCAAAAAGCTCTCCGGCATTCTGAAGCTTTTCCAGTTCGCCCCTGTATTTCCGGAGGGTCTCATCTGTATTGATTTTTTCGGCATTAACAGCAGTACTTAATTTTTGTATATTTCTGAGTTCAGTTTCAGAGCTATCAAGCTCTTTCTTTTTCAAATCATATTTGTCATAATTCTGAAAATCAGCTTCTGTCAGAGCAATTTCACGGTCAGCGGATTCAATTTCGGGCTTGCGTAAGTAAGCATTATCAAGCTGATATTCAAGGGCTTCAAGAACAGGGATATTTTTCTTGAAAAGCAATTCCGTATCCGAAAGTTGACGGACAAGCCTCTGATTTTCCTCACAGCGTCCTATACAGGTGGTAACAGCTTCAATTTCATTGCCGACAGATTCAAGCCTTGAATTAAGATTTTTTTCGGCTTCGCAGTCATTTTCAAGGATTTCTGAGATAATTTGCAGAGTGTCGGAAGTAGTAAGTTTTCCATTCCTTGCAAGCTCTGCGGATTCAGAAAGAACACTTTCGGGCGGACATTTTATTCCGCTTGTATACTGGGAAATTTTTTCGGAAATACTGTCGCATTTAAGCTTTATATTTTTTGCTTCGTCTTTTATCTGCTCCTGAAATCTCTGGTAGTATTCAGTTTTAAAAATTTTGCGGAAAATTTCCCGTCTTTCGGAGGAATCAGAAAGAAGAAGCTTCATAAAATCCCCCTGAGCCAGCATAGCAATCTGTGAAAACTGGTTTTTATTGATACCCAGCAATTCAATTACAGCTTTTGTAACGTTGTCATTGCGGGTAACTATTTTTCCGTCGGGATATTCAAGCTCCGCATCGGCAGTCCGTTCAGTCATCTTGTCGCCACGCTTTGAAGGACGCTCATATTTCGGATTACGTCTTATTTTGTAGACTTGTCCGAAGTATTCAAAGCTCAGGAAAACTTCTGTAGGCGTATCCGGGTCGGCATATTTTGAACGGAGCATAGTCGGAATACGGTTAACTCCGCTTGCCTGACCATAAAGAGCAAATGTAATGGCGTCAAAAATGGTAGTTTTTCCTGCTCCGGTATCACCGGTAATAAGATAAAGACCGTTTTCGCCTAATTTTTCCATATCAATTTCAGTTATGCCGGCATATGGGCCGAAAGCACTTATAATAAGCTTTAAAGGTCTCATAGAATTTCCTCCTCCCATACCTTTTGAATAAGATTGTTTACAAAGCTTAGCTGTTCGTCCGTCATTCTGTGATTACACTGGGATTCATAAAATTCAGAAAATATCTGGGCAGGTGAGAGGTCTTGATTTTTTATTCCGGATTTTATAACAGAATGATTTCTTGTACGTCTGTTGTCATATGAAAGCTGTACCATACGTGGATAGATTTTCTGAAGCTTTCTGACAGCATCGGGAATATCTGTTTCATCAGTAAGTGTTATAAAAATATAATCATCGGTGTTGATATTTTTATAAAATTCAGGGTCAGTAATTTGGCTATAGCTTCCCTTATAGGATTTCATATCATATTTCGGGACAAGGGGAATTTCGCTGATTCTGAGATTTCCTTTTTCATTAAGTTCAGCAATAGTGACGGATTTTTGCTGACTGACTTCATCAAGGGAATATTTAAGCTGACTTCCGCAGTATCTGATTGCAGGGCTTCCGACATTCTGGGGGCGGTGTATATGTCCGAGAGCGGTATAATCAAAAATTTTAAATACATCTGAATCAACATTGTCAGTACCGCCGACGGAAAATTCTTCGGAATTGCTGAGTGAAGCACCTGTTACAAACTGGTGAGCAATGAGAATATTTCTTTCACCGGAATCAACATTCATATTATCGATGACAGTTCTGAGAGCGTCGGTACAGGTATTTATTTCCTTGTCGGGATAGAATTTTCTTATATGTACAGGCTTTACAAAAGGGAGCATATAGATATTGACAGCTCCGAAGGTGTCATGAAGTCTTACAGGCTGAATTTTTCCGTTGTAGACGGGAGACATATATATTCCGCTGAGGGACATGAGCCGTCCGCCGAAAGCTATTCTTTCAGCGGAATCATGATTTCCGCTTATTACAAAGACATTGAGCTTTCTCTGATAAAGGCTGAAAAGGAACTTGTCAAAAAGCTGAACTGCTTCTGTGGAAGGTATGGATTTATCATAGACATCTCCGGCAATAATTACACAATCCGGCTTTTCAGTATCAGTTATTTTCAGAATCATGTCAAGTATATATTCCTGATTTTCAAGCATAGGAAATTCTTTTACTCTTTTTCCGAGATGCAAATCAGAAAGGTGCAGAAATTTCATTTAAAAACCTCCTTATTTATTAAAGATTTCTGAGAACTTCAGTAAGAAAATTCCATACTCTTTGTACAGAAGAAATACTCAGTTTTTCTTCCGGTGTATGTATATTGATAATATCGGGGCCAAAGGATATGCAGTCAAGCCCTGATATTTTTTCAGCAAAGAATCCGCATTCAACTCCGGCATGAATAGCCTTTACAGAGGGTTCAGAGCCGTATAAATTCCGGTATACCTCAATCATGGTATCACGCAGGGGAGATACGGATTTATATTCCCAGCCCGGATAAATTCCCGATACGGAAAAATCAAGTCCGCATTTACGGCAAAGCTCAGACATTTTATCAAGAACGCTGTTTTTTTCTGAATCAGATGAACTTCTTACAGAATATCTCAGAGTAATTTTATTTTTATCGCATGAAATGATTCCATTATTTGCAGATGTTTCAACGAATCCGTTATTATTCATTTGAATAACACCGCATGGCAGGTTGAGTATAAGCTCAGCAAAACGCTTTGTATCATCTGATGAAAGACACTCTGCTGAAGTATATTTCCTATCTGACTCCGTAACACAGAATCCGGAATCCTTTTCTTTTATACGCTGGGATATTTCTGAAATAATGCTATGCAGTTCTTTGGTATATTTTTCGTCCATAATAAATGAAGCTGATGCAGATGACGGGATAGCATTATCCTTTTCACCGCCTTGTATATCATACAGATATACATGAGTTTTCTTACAAAGGCTGTATATTATTTCAGTGATAAGCAGATTTGCATTGGCATAGCCTTTATCTATTTCCATGCCGGAATGACCTCCGTGAAGTCCGCTGATTTTGAGGGTAAAAAGAGAGCCGGTAATATTTTCACGTGTTACAGGCATATCCGCCTGAAAGGAAGCACCTCCGGCACAGCCTGAAAGGAATACTCCCTCCTCCTCGGAATCTATATTCAGAAGTCTTTTTGATTTACATATTGATAAATCGATATTTTTTGCACCATTCATACCGGTTTCCTCATCGACAGTGAAAACAGCTTCAATGGGAGGGTGGGGGATAGTATCAGAATCCAGCAGAGCCAGCATATATGCCACAGCAATACCATCATCACCGCCAAGAGAAGTATTTCTGGCATATATATAATCTCCGTCAACAGCAATATCAAGTCCCTCTGAGCTTAAATCCTTTTTACATTCAGAATCTGCGACAGCCACCATATCAATATGCCCCTGAAGCATGACGGGTTCGGAATTTTCAAAGCCCTCTGAAGCATTTTTAAATATTATGATGTTTCCGAGTTTATCCTGATTATAATCAAGCTCTCTTTCCGAGGCAAAATCCGCAATATAATTGCTTATAGCCTGAGTATTTCCCGAACCATGGGGAATACTGCATATTTTTTCAAAGAAGCTGAATACCTCATAAGGCTTCAGCGAAGACAGAATTTCCATATATCAAAAAACCTCCTGAATCATATCAATGATTTTCATACTTTTCGCCCAGAAGTACAGAATATTTTCTGCGGAAGCTTTCAAATTCTCCGTTGTCGAGTGAATCCCTTATTTTTTCGGCAAGAGTATTGTAGAAATACAGATTATGAATAACTGCAAGTCTGCCGGCAAGCATTTCCTGAGCTTTAAAAAGATGACGTATATAGGCTCTTGAGAAATTACGGCAGGCAGGGCAGTCGCAATGCTCATCAATCGGGCGGGGGTCAGTTTCAAAGCATTTATTTGTCAGGTGCATAATGCCCTCCCATGTAAATACGGTAGCGTGTCGGGCGTTACGGCTTGGCATAACGCAGTCGAACATATCGACACCTCTTGCAACGGCTTCTATAATATTGGACGGAGTACCTACTCCCATAAGATAGCGGGGCTTATTCTTTGGCATAAATGGTTCAACAACATCAATAATACGGTACATCTCTTCAGTAGGTTCACCGACTGCAAGCCCTCCTATAGCATATCCGTCAAGGTCAAGCTGTGAAATTTCCTCCATATGACGTATACGCAAATCATCGAAAGTACAGCCCTGATTGATTCCGAAAAGCATCTGATTTTTATTTATAGTATCAGGCAGACTGTTAAGGCGTTTCATTTCGTCCTTACAGCGACAGAGCCAGCGTGTAGTACGTTCAACAGATTTTTCGGCATATGCATGAGTAGCAGGATTTTCAACACATTCATCGAAAGCCATAGCAATAGTAGAGCCTAAATTGGATTGAATCTGCATACTTTCTTCAGGCCCCATAAAAATACGCTTACCGTCTATATGTGAGGAGAAGTAAACACCCTCCTCCTTTATTTTTCTGAGCTTGGCAAGTGAAAACACCTGAAAACCTCCGCTGTCAGTAAGAATAGGCTTGTCCCAGTTGATAAACTTATGCAGACCGCCCATCTGCTTTATTATCTTATCTCCGGGACGTAAATGCAGATGATAAGTATTGCAGAGTTCAACCTGTGTTTTAAGCCCTTTCAGGTCTATGGAGGATACACCGCCCTTGATAGCACCGGCAGTACCTACATTCATAAAGCAGGGGGTCTGAAAAGTACCGTGAACGGTTTCAAACTGACCTCTGCGAGCCTTATTTTCCTGTTTTAAAA
>JAQXFT010000216.1 GCA_029005335.1 Oscillospiraceae bacterium | reverse complement strand
GAAAGCTCCCTTGAAAATGCTGACAGGAACTCAAGCTCGTCCTTATCGGGTTCAGAGCTTCCGAAAGCCGATTTAAGGACTATTCCGCTGAATATACTGAAACAGCCTTTTTCAAAATATTTTCCTGAGAGCTGTTCCTCAACGCTGTCGGCAAATTCATTATACTGAAGATTATTCTGCTTTATTCCCATATATTTAAGAAGCCTTATAACATAGCTGTAATTATTCAGCACACGTCTCCGGGGATTTCCGTGATTAAGTTTTCTGCTTCTGATTCCTATTATAATCCATCTTCTTACAAAAATCAATAGCAAAACAATAATTACCGCAAAAATTTTTCTGAGTGATTCCGGTTTGCCTACAATGCCTGATATTCTGGAATGTTCATTTTCTGATTCAGAAGATATAATATACGTTCCGGAATCAGTGTGAGCTGTTGTGAGTTCAGCTGATGTACTGTGATGCGTTCCGGAATTTTTTATATTGTCTGATGAGCTGACTGCACTTGTCATAAAAGATGTAACAGTTGTTGTATTTGTTTCTGATGAAGCTGATGATACAGAGGTTGTAACGGCTTCGGGGTTTTCGCCTGCAACAGTCCGGTCAGTATATCCGGCAGTAAATTCAAAAGGTATCCAGCCGAATCCGTCGAGATATATCTCAGCCCATGCGTGAGAGCGGTTATCTGCAAGCTTTACTGTATATGAGCCGTCGGGATTTCTTGAATCATCGTTATAATCATCTAATACTGATACATAGCCTGTAGCATATCTTGCCGGTATTCCTGCCATACGTGCAAGCATTACTCCTGCTGTTGCATAGTGAACACAGTAGCCTTTTTTATTCTCAAGCAGAAAATAATTTGTAAAATCCCTTGTTGACGGAGTTTTTCCGGGTTCAAGAGTATATTCCACCTCAGCATTCATTTTTTCCTTAATACTCTGCAATACACCAAGCTTTTCCTGTGCTGTGGATACCGATGCATTTTCAAGAATATCCGAATATGCATTATATATTTCCCTGAAGGCTTCATTATCCGGATAGTCAAGATAATTTTCGTATACAAAATTTCTGTACTGATTTTCTACAAGCATAGTCATCATAAAATCATAATTCATCAGCACCGGAAGATTTGAACGGTTGCTGAGATTCATATTCATTCCATATCTCTCGCTGAAATCTTTTATAATCTGATTCTGTTCATCTGTAAATTCATTGTAATAATCCAGATTGATTTTTATATTGACAAGATTCAGACTTTCAGCGAGAGTTCTTATATCCGGTGTATAAAATTCAAAGGAATATGTTTTGTCACGCTTGCGGTTTATTGATACATCATCAGTAAAAGAAAAGCTTTCGTCCGGAACTAATCCGTATGGAACATAAAATTTACGGCTTTTTTTCTGGGAGCTTATTTTTATCCTGCTGCTTTCCATACCTGAAAATGAATCTGTCTTGTATGGAATCTCCTGAGGATATATATTATACTTCTCAAACATGGATTCTATATCTGTATATTTATCACTGTCAGGCTCCGACCATTCATTGTTTCCGTATTCGGAAGCCGTAAAGCCTTTGAGATAAAGTGCATTCAACGGTGCTTCATCAAGAGTCAGTATAAGGTCAGTTTTTCCCTTATATGTAATCTTATTGAATTGTCCAAGCCTGTTGTCCTGATACTCAAATGAAAATCCAAGAGATTCCGTGACATCAGATATACTCGATGCAAAATCTTCCATTGAAAAAGAATTTATCGCAGTTTTAAGCTCACGTCTCTGCTGTTTTATTTTTTCCGTTCTCTCGTATCCTGTCAAATCAAGTACCGTATTTGTCACAACCGCACATACAAGCGATATTGCTATCATTGAAAGTCCGCACTTTTCAGTAACCTTGAACTTCATTTTACGCTTCGGAAAGAATACATCATCTTTACGGGTAAAGCCTCCGCTTCCTCCGAAATACTCTCCCAAATCACTGGAGCATACTGACAATACCGCAAACCAATAGCCTATTATAAGAGATGTCCATATAACCGGAACTTCTATTCCATAATAAAGGCACATCTCTACTATAGGAAATGTCAGTGCTATTATTACAAGTATATTCGGTCTGTATACCGTAAAGAAAAATATAACCATTGCCAAAATCCATACAGCAAACATCAGAAACATTGTTATATTATGCTCCGAATTAATCGGGTTTACTGACTTGAAATAACTTATTCCTGTATCCGTAAACTTCTTGTACATTATATTGAATACAAGACAAAAGCCTGTCTTTACATTTTCATAACAGTTGAAAATTCCCATGCCCATTGCAGGCAGTGAAACCAAATATACCCATAAGGCTTTTCCTCTGAATATACCTGCTGTTCCGTATACAACCGCCAATAATACTGAATACAGAAATATTACCTGACTGTTAAACTTAACAGTAAAAGTATCCAGAAAGAACATTATAATTCCGGCATATCCGCAGAGTCCGATAATAAGAGCTTCAGCCTCACGCATATTCCTGCGTTTATGCTTTACTGACATTGTAATACTGTCGTTTATCTTTATTCCACTTATATTTATGTTTTCTTTTTTCATGCTTCATACTCCCGATTACAATTCTATGCCGTTGATTGACGAAGCTATTTTTCCGGCAGTAACAGTCAGGATATTTATTTCGTCAGAATCGGGAATATCCTTTTCTTTACTGTCTCCGGAAACATATACCAGATTCTTTATTTCTGATGCTACACACTGATTTATATACATCATAGCTTCAGCATCGGCTTCATGAGATATGCACGTAAATGATGAACATGATATTCCGGAATGACTTTCAAAAAATTTTTTCAGAGGATTTTCTTTATATTTTATATCCGCATCATTTACTGCACTGAATATAAAATCATGGAGTATCTTTATATCATCAACATAAATTTCAGAAAAATCCTTTATTTTGCTGTTATAGCATATTATATAGTGCGGGTGTTCGTTTTCAAGAAGAAATACTGACAATGTCATAAGGCTTTCCATAATAGTATCAAAGACCGGAAGCGTATATTCTGAATTTTCATAGCATCTTGTATCTGCAAAGAGTATTGTTTTTTCGCTTATAGGCATACTCAAATCCTTTACGATAAACTCATCTTTCTTTGAACTCAGTTTCCAGTGAATACGGCTTGGCTTGTCTCCGATTTGATACTCATGAAAATCAAATACTTCTGAGGGGTCATCTCCGGATTTTGTCTGTGAGAATTTTGTACTCTCATCATCTATACAGCAGGAATCCAGTATATATCCGTTTATTTCCTGATATGCCGGCATAACTGTTATTTCAGTTCCGATATTGCGGGCGGTCTTAGCTTTGAAAAGACGTATCGGGTCGTATATCATTACAAATCCGCTACGTATTTTTATCTTTCCGCAGAATTTTGATGTGAGCTGAAAATCTATTTTCTGTACATTACGGCTCTGCACCGGAAAATAAAGCTCCACTTCGTTTACATTGCCATTTATCATATTCTGATACTCTATAACTGCCTCCGCCTTCGGAACAGGAAAAATACTCTTATTTTCAATATTAAGACTGACTGTAAAGGGCTGTCCCTTTTCAGCAGTCATTTCTGATACCGAAAATCCTATTTTCAGACTGTGTTTCAGATATAATATCCATATCAGAAATATTACAGGAATAACACATGATATGACAAGAAGGACTATTGAAAAATCCCATATATACAATATTCTGAAAAATATACTCGCTATTATCAGAATAAGAAACAAAAGCTTCATTATCAACATAATTACTTACCGCCTGCAATTTTCGGAACGGGAGTATTTTTCAGTATATCCAGTATAACATCATCAGCCGTACTGTCATTAAGTCTTGCCTTTGAACTCAATATTATTCTGTGTGCCAGAACGTCCCGGCATATATAGCTTACATCGTCAGGAATAACATAGTCCCGTCCCATTGCAAGAGCGATTCCCTTTGATATATTCATAAGTGCAAGCGTTCCTCTGGGACTTACTCCAAGCTTTATAAAGGGGTGATTTCTTGTCGCATTTACAATGCTTACTATATATGAATAAATTTTGTCATCTATATAGATATCTGATACTGCTTTCTGAATTTCAATAATCATATCTGCATTTGCTACCTGCTGTACGTTGTCCAGAGGATTTGAATTATACTTTGACTTCAGTATTGCAATCTCGCCGTCCGGACTCGGATAGCCCATGCTTAACTTTATCATAAAGCGGTCAAGCTGTGATTCGGGCAGAAGATGAGTTCCTGCTGAGCCGACAGGATTCTGAGTAGCTATAACGGTATACGGTTCGGGAAGCTTATATGTAACCCCGTCTACAGTAATATTTTTCTCCTCCATAAGCTCAAGAAGTGCTGACTGCGTCTTGCTGGACGTTCTGTTTATTTCATCTGCTAAAAAAAGATTACAGAATGCTGAACCCTCTTTAAATTCAAAAGAACCTTTAAGCTTATTGTAAACGTTAAAGCCCGTAACATCTGACGGAAGAACATCAGGTGTAAACTGCATACGGTTATGCTCCAGACCAAGAGCCTTTGAAAATGCAAGAGCTAAGGTTGTCTTTCCCACTCCCGGAATATCCTCTATAAGTATATGCCCCTTGCAGAGCATTGCAAGAAGTGTTTTGATTATAATCGTATCCTTTCCGATTACAGCCTTTTTTACCTCACTTACTATCCTGTTAATCTGACTTGTATAAAAATTTATATTCATTTAACATACTCCTGAATTAATTTATTTCTGTTCACTTATTATAACATTGTATAAGAAAAAAATCAACCCTGAAAAAAAACGGATACTTAACAAAGTACCCGTCAGAAATCTGAAAGAAACTGATATGCCACTCCGAACCATTCCCTTACCCAATAGGTCGGCACAAGCCATGGAGATGTAGGGGCAGATATATTTGATATATTCTCATAGTCAAGGCTTTTTGCAATCATTTCTGCTCTCAGCTGATGATAGCCGTCAGTAACTATTACTATATCACTGCAGAGATTATTTTCTTCTATAATTGATTTTGAAAATTCAAGATTTTCATATGTGGAGGAGGATTTGTCCTCCATGATAATCCTGTCGGAAGAAATTCCCTTTTCGCAGAGATAATCCCTCATGCATTCTGCCTCGCTCATGATTTCATCATTTCCCTTTCCTCCGGATACTATTACAAATGTATCAGGATTTCCGGAAAGATATTCATATGCCGAATCAAGACGCCTTTTAAGCATAAGGCTCGGACGACCTTCTTTTACCCTGCAACCAAGAACTATTACTGTTGAATTTTTATTCTGCGGATAGTCATTAATGCTTTTAATCATAGATACATTTATTATCAGCAGAATTATAAATCCTATAAAAGCAATTATTCCCGATATTATAAGCACTGGTCTTGGGATTTTTGAAATAATATCCGGCTTTATCAACATAAAGGAAATCAGAGATGTCATAATAATTCCGGCTATATTTCCGAGATTGCATATTCCTGCAAAGAGCGGAGCTATAAAAAATGCCAGAAGAATCAGAATTATTAAAAGCGGAATTAATCTTGATAAACTCATAGAGCCTGTCTGAGAGCTTCTGAAAGCTGGTCAGGACATGATGTCTGTTTCATACCGCATTTAATACCCTCAAGTCTTTTTATAACGCTTTCAACGTCCATACCTTCGACAAGGCTTGCGATACCTTTAAGGTTGCCGTTACAGCCTCCGACGAACTTAACATTTTTTACAATGCCGTCCTCAACCTCAAAGCTAATCATTCTTGAGCATACGCCCTTGGGAACATATGTATATTCCATAAAAAATATCATTCCTTTCACTGATAATATATTATATACCTATTATAACTCATATTCCGGAAAAAATCAATAGGGGGAAAAATAATATTTGCATATACGGAAAAAATATGTTATAATAAAAAATAATATCGGTAATCTATTTGCATAGCCGGAAAAATATGTTATAATAGATAATGTTGTGTTAACTCCTGAATAAATCTGTACATTCGGCTATAAATCAAATTATTTGAAAAAACTATAATTTCGAATGGGGTAATAATATGAAAAATGAAACTTTTATCCAGTTGAGAAGAAAGGCTCTGGAAAAATATTTTTCAGGGCTGAACGATATGCAGAAAAAGGCTGTCTTCCACGTGGACGGCTCTCTGCTCGTGCTTGCCGGTGCGGGAAGCGGAAAAACTACCGCTGTCATTAACCGTATTATAAATCTTGTTAAATTCGGAAATGCATACTATGATGAATCCTCTGCCGGAAATGAAAATGATGAAAAAATTATAAGAGACTATCTCGCCGGTAAGCCTGTCAGCGATGACGCTTTTCAAAAGGCTGTCGCTGTATCTCCTGTAAAGCCCTGGAATATCCTTGCAATTACTTTTACAAACAAGGCTGCTCAGGAGCTTAAAAACCGTCTTGAGCTTAAACTCGGTCAGGACGGACTTAATGTAAACGCTTCAACCTTCCATTCCGCCTGCGTAAGAATACTAAGATGCTATATAGACCGCCTCGGCTTTCAGAAAAATTTTACTATCTACGATTCGGACGACAGTCAGAGAATGATTAAATCTGTTATGGCTGAACTCGAAATTCCGGAACAGAATTTTCCGCCCAAGGCTGTACTCGCTGCAATAAGCTCCGCAAAGGATAAGCTCGAATCTCCAAAGCATCTTATCGAAAATGCCGGCAATGATTACCGTGCAAAAATGACTGCCCGTATATATGCAAGTTATCAGATGCGTATGAAAGAAGCAAATGCTCTTGACTTTGATGATATTATTCTGCTGACTGTAATGCTGTTTGAATCACAGCCTGATGTACTTGAATACTACAGAAATAAATACAGATATATAATGGTCGATGAATATCAGGATACAAATTATGCACAGTTCAGACTTGTATGGCTTCTTTCATCAGGACATAAAAATATCTGCGTTGTCGGTGATGACGACCAGAGTATTTATAAATTCAGAGGTGCAGATATTAAAAATATCCTTAATTTTGAAAAGCATTTCGAGGGTGCAGAGGTTATAAGGCTTGAGCAGAATTACCGTTCAACAAAAAATATTCTCAGCTCTGCCAACACTGTAATAAAAAACAATACCGGCAGAAAATCAAAAACTCTCTGGACTGACGGCGAAGAGGGAAGTAAAATTACATGGTATAAGGCTTTAGATGAAAATGATGAATCAGAATTTGTATCCCGTCAGATAAAAAATAATTTTCAGAAGGACAAAAAATACAGCTCGAATGCCATTCTCTACAGAATGAATGCTCAGTCAAATATAATCGAAAAATCCCTTATTAAAAACAATATTCCGTATAAGATATACGGCGGTATGAGATTCTTTGACCGTAAGGAAGTAAAGGACGTTACAGCTTACCTTAATATCATAAACAATCCCTTTGATATGCTCAGATTCAAGCGTATTGTCAATGAACCTAAAAGAGGTATCGGCGATGCGACCGTCTCACTTATAGAGGAAATCTGCCGTGACCTCAAAATTCCTCCGATTGAAGTTATGCGTAACGCCTCTGAATATTCCCCTATCTCAAAAAAAGCCGTTCAGCTTAAAAACTTTGCTTCCATTATCGACAGCCTGACTGAAAAGCTCCGGACTACTCCTCTTCCGGAATTTATCGATGAAGTCATATCCAGAACAGGTTACCTGAATATGCTTAAAAATATGGGAGATGAGGGTACTGAAAGATTGCAGAATATCGGAGAGCTTAAAACAAATGCAATGCAGTATCTGAAAAATAATCCGGATTCCGGTCTTGACGGATTCCTTGAAGAAGTCTCTCTTTATACTGAGGCTGACCGTGATACATCAACTGCCGACCGTGTTTCACTTATGACCATACATTCCGCAAAGGGTCTCGAATTTGATAATGTATTCATAGTAGGTCTTGAAGACGGTCTTTTTCCGGGCTTACGCTCTCTCGACAGCAAGGACGACCTCGAGGAAGAAAGAAGACTGGCATATGTAGCTATAACACGTGCAAAAAAACAGCTCTATATTTCAAGTGCAAGTTCCAGAACGCTCTTTGGTCAGACCCGTCAGAATATAACCTCACGCTTCATCAAGGAACTTGATATGTCACTCGTTGAAAAGCAGGAAAATTCATCTATAAAACAGAAAAATTCCGTCTTTAAGGACGTTTCCGCCGTTCAGTCCATACCGCTTCAGCAGCAGATTCTCAGAAACAGGGCAAATACAGCAAAAGCTACAGCTCAGCATACAGAATTTAAAGTCGGGGATAAGGTTATAAACAGAACCTTCGGAGAAGGTACTGTAATTTCAATATCCAGTCCGGATACAAAAAATACTATTCTTGAAGTTTCTTTTGAAAAAGTCGGAACTAAAAGAATGGCTTCCGGTTTCGTAAAGAAAAAAGAAAATTAAGTAAAATTTCAGTTATTCCTGTTCACTTTATGATAAAAGTATGATATAATAAATATTACAATAAAACAAAAGGAGATTTTTTTCTTATGAGGAAAACCAAAATTATCTGTACTGTAGGTCCTGCTACTGACGATGAAGCTGTTATGCGTGAGCTTATGGTCAATGGTATGAATGTTGCCCGATTCAACTTCTCTCACGGCGACTATGCAACACATCAGAAACGCTTTGAACAGATTGTAAAGCTACGTACTGAACTTGATTTGCCTATAGCTACTCTTCTGGATACAAAAGGTCCTGAAATAAGACTGGGGAAATTTGCTGACAACAAGCCTGTTGAAATTCATGACGGCGATACCTATATACTGACGGCTGATGACGTTATATGCGACGAAAAAAGAGGAAGCATTTCATTTAAAAACCTTCCCCGTGATGTCAGTGCCGGAACTCAGATTCTGATAAATGACGGCGTTATCGAACTCCGTGCGGAAAAAATTACCGGAAATGATATTATATGCCGTGTAATTCATGGCGGTATTCTCTCAAACAACAAGGGCATAAATGTTCCCGGTGCAAAGCTTTCTATGCCGTATCTTAGCGACAATGATATGAATGACCTTGAATTTGGTGCAAAAATGGGATTCGATTTCATCGCTGCAAGCTTTGTAAGGTCGGCTGCCGATATAAATTATCTCCGCAAGTTTACAAAAAGCCTCGGCTGGTTCGATGTGAAAATTATCGCTAAAATCGAAAATAATGACGGCGTTGAAAATATCGACGAAATTATTGAAGCCGCTGACGGAATTATGATTGCCAGAGGTGATATGGGCGTTGAAATTCCGTTTGAAAAGATTCCTGCTATACAGAAATCCCTTATATATAAAGGCTACAGAGCAGGCAAACAGGTAATTACTGCCACTCAGATGCTTGAATCCATGATTACTAACCCCCGCCCCACAAGAGCTGAAATTACTGACGTTGCAAATGCTATCTACGACGGAACAAGTGCAATTATGCTTTCCGGAGAAACTGCTACAGGAGCTTTTCCGATTGATACTGTAAAGACAATGGCTCTGATTGCTGAGACTACTGAAAAAAATATAGATTACAAGCATCAGTTTTCAAATAACAGCAAGAGCGATTCTAACGACAGTATTGCAGATGCTATCGCCCATGCTACTGTTACCACTGCACATGACCTCAATGCCAAAGCTATTATTACAGTTACAAAGGGCGGAGGTACTGCAAGACTTATTTCAAAATACAGACCTCAGGCTATGATTATCGGCTGTACTACAAGTGAAAAGGTATGCCGTCAGCTTAATATGAGCTGGGGTATTACTCCATATGTGATTGACGAAAAATCCAATACAGACGAGCTTTTCGCTGTTGCCGTTGAAACTGCCGAAAAACGTATGCTTGTTGAAAACGGAGATATTGCAGTTATTACTGCAGGTGTACCAATAGGGGTATCAGGTACTACAAATCTTATGAAGGTCGAAAAAGTAGGACTCCACTGAATCATATAAAAAATCAAGGGTACTTATTCAGTACCCTTTTTTCTTGCTGTAAGAATATAAATAACCGTCATCAGAAATCCCGTCGCCAGCACTCCTGTTTCAAATGCTGTAACTGAATCCGTTATCCTGTACATATATGATGTAAATGCTGTGAAAATCTGTTCCTGCTTTATCACAAAGGAATCAAAATAATTTGATGATGTCAGATATACACACGGAATAAGTCCGATTACTGACGATATCATAAAACTGATTCCGACCCAGTATAAAATTTCCTTTATGTTTTTTATACATATCAAAAGCAGTAATACTATAAATAATATATCCGCACCTATGCAGATATATGTTATCTTATCAAGATATTTTATATATCCCCTTGCCTGAGTAAGCACTCCGTATTCACTGAGAGTATCAAGCTTGAATATATCCGTATAGCTTATAATAATACTGTGTGCATTATTTATTTCCTTCTGAAGCTTTTCATGGTAAGACGAATCCTTTATATATCCGTTCTCTTCAGCATAATTATCAAAAAATTCCGTTATACTCTCATCAAGTGCTTCAAAATCAGGTGAAACATTGAATTTATCCGTCCTGCCGTTAAGATATTCAAAGCCCTCTGTTACATGAAGCTTTACAATATTATCAATGTATTTTTCAGAAAGCACATCAATATACACTTCTGACGGAATACCTGTGGAATTATATTTTTCCTTAAAAGTCCTTTCAAGAAGCTTCCTTATTTTTTCAGAAAGCTTTTTTTCACTTATAATTTCAAGACAGGTCTGACTATTCAGAATAACCTTGTCAGCAGTTATGCAGATTCCGGTGCCAAGCATTGAAAATACAAGTAATATAGAAAGAATTACACAGGGAATATACGTTTTTGCACTTTTCATGGATTATTCCCCCTTCTTGTCTGCATAGAATTTTTTATCGGTAATCCTGCACACGACTCCGATACGCATATCCGAACCGCCCAGAACATCAGGCTTGCAGGTATAAAGAGTAAGAATTTCTTCATTCTTAGGTACTACATATTTTTTATCGGATTTTTTAAATTCTACAGTTTCACTGACTTCATATGTAAATATACCATAACTGGTAGTTATTTCGATTTTATCTCCCTTTGAAAGCTTGTCCAGCTCTGAAAAGAATGTATTGACATGGGCGGAAATAACTGCATTTCCATTTTCTCCGGGCAGTACCGAATTTGATGCCTGACAAGCTCCACGCTCAAATAATTCGCTGTTGCTCCCCCAGTACACCGGAATATCAAGCTCCAGCTTTTCAGATGAAAGCTTTGCAAACTGTTCACCAAATGACGGGCGAATTACTTCGCCCGTATCAGAAAATTCACTGTCATAATCAACTTCTATATCATTTTCCTTGATATGCAGTCCTGCTGTAATCCCGTCCGTCTCCGGAACAGTTTTCAGATTGTCCATAAATGCAAGGCTGAGATAAGTTGATATTTTATTGTATGGCTTTATTGCTCCTGCAACGGTAATTCCTATGCATATCAGAAATATGAATACCGGAGTAAGAACAAATAAAATCGCACTTCCGGATTTTTTTTCATTACTCATCATTCTTTTCGTCCTTTGAAATTTTTCTGAAAATAAGACTGATTCCGGATACTGATACAAGTATCAGAGCTGAAACAGCTCCGAAAATCAACCTGTAGTCATAGCCCGTATCCTCTACTATAACGCCCAGACTTGACTGGTCAACAAGCATTCCGTCATTGTTTCTTATTGACAATGATATACTGTCATCTGTAATTTCATCAACAGTCATATTAAGTCCCATCTGCTCCCCTGCCTCTGCAAAGCGTGAAAGAAGCTCGGTTTTATCCTCCATAGGAAGCTGTTTGATAATGCTGTTACGTTCCTCTGTGGTAAGATTGTCAATAAAATTACCTCTTTCAGATTCCGGAAGTGAATTTATATATTCAGATTTCTCGTCAATAGTCATATTGATGAAATCCGTATCCGGTTCAGATTCTGTTGTAGTCTCAGTTGTTACAGCTCCTGCCGGACTGTCTTCAGAGGGCTTTGTTTCAGTCTGAACCGGTTCTTCTGACGGTTCAGAGGGAGTATCCGGAGTATCAGTTATTCCGAAATACGCCTTTATTGCCTTATCAGAGTCTGTTCCATAGAGATGAAGAGTCTGTATTACCATGTCGAAATCCTCAGAAGTATAGGCTTCCGGATTGGCATAGTATGCATTGTATGCTGACTGTATTGCTGACTCAGATACTCCATAGCTTCTTGCTACTTCTGCACAGTCATCTACTGTTGCACAATCCGCACTTAACGCCGGAAAAGCCATACAGCATAATGCTGTAATTCCCGATATTACGCTTTTGATATAGTTTTTCATTAGTCGTCCTCACTTTTCTTTTTATTTTTATTTTTCAGGAAAAATTTTTTCCATAAAAATATTATATCCGTATTTTTACTGCAAGTCAAGTGGGAAAATATGAAAATCTGAAAAATTTTTCGGCACGGGATTTTATTTCCGTGCCGTTGTTAATTTATAATATTACATACGGAGTTCCGCACCGATTTCAGAAAGTGCCTTTAATACCTTCTTCATTGCATTATCCGCCTGCTCGTCGTTAAGTGTGCCGTCGTGTGAACGCATTACTATCGAATATGATATACTCTTTTTGCCGTCAGCAATCTGCCTGCCCTTGTAAACATCAAAAAGTGTAACCTTTTCAAGAATCTTTCCGACAGATTTCTTAATAATGGATTCAAGCCTTGCAGATGGTATCTCATCATCACAGATTATGCTTAGGTCTCTTGTTGTAGCCGGAAATTTCGGAAGAGACTTATAAGTTATCTTTGTATCTGCTGTCTTCATAAGCTCCGGAATATTGAATTTTCCGACATATACCTTTGTATTGAAGCCGTATTTTTCCTGAATCTGCGGGTGAAGCTCTCCTATATATCCGAGTGCAGTGCCGTTTTTAATTATTACAGCACTTCTTCCGGGGTGAAGTGCGACAGTTTCATCAAAAACATCTGATTCGCCTGCTCTTACATATTCAACATCATGTATATTGAGTGCTTCAAGAAGCTCTTCTGTAGTACCCTTTATATCATAGAAATCAACATCTCCGCCATACATTCCGAGAGTAAGCCTCTGAGGTTCGTCAGGAAGCTCTTTTCCTTCAACCGGAATATATTCCTTGCTTATCTCATAAAGCTTTGCAACAGGATTTCTGTAATTATAGTTAGTTGCAAGTACTTCAAGCATTGAGGGGAGCGTTGTGGTTCTCATAACGCTTGTATCTTCTCCGAGAGGATTTGAAATTTTTACAACATTTCTGAGCTTGCTGTCTGCCGGAAGTCCTATTTTATCGAGAGTTTTCGGTGAAACAAATGAAAATGTTGCTATTCCGTAATATCCGAGTCCGACTGTAATATTTTCAAGTTTCTTTGTGAATTTCTGTTCCGGAGTAAGTTCAGCTGTTGCAACTCCTTTAAATTCCGTTGAGGGAATATTGTTGTAGCCGTAAATTCTTGCGACTTCCTCCGCAATATCCGCCTTGCACTCTATATCGATTCTGAATGACGGTGCAATAACTTTTCCGTTTTCAACTTTAAAATCAAGTCTTTCGAGATACTCAATCATATCGGATTCGGGAATATCAGTTCCGAGGAAATTATTTATCCATTCCGGATTAAATTCAACACTTGCGGGAGTTCTGTCAGTGTAATCCTTATCAATAACAGTTCTTACAACTTCGCCTGCACCGAGTTCCTCAACAAGCTGGAATGCTCTTTCAAGACATGTCATGCTTATCAGAGGGTCTACACCTTTTTCATATCTTGATGAAGCATCTGTCTTGAGTTTAAGCTTTTTAGATGTACGTCTTACCTGTATAGGTTCAAAATATGCAGATTCAAATACAACTGTATTTGTATCTACCATGATACCACTGTATTCTCCGCCCATAATTCCGGCAACGGCTACGGGTTTATTCTTATCTGCTATAACAAGCATATCGTCTGTAAGTTCACGCTCTACGCCGTCAAGAGTTGTAATCTTTTCGCCGTTTACTGCATTTCGCACATTTATTTCAGCACCGTCAACATATCTCAAATCAAAAGCATGCATAGGCTGACCGTATTCAAGCATAACATAATTTGTTATATCTACGAAATTATTAATCGGTCTTACTCCGCTTGCACGGAGTCTTTCACGCATCCAGCGAGGAGAGGGTTCAATTTTTACATTCTTAACGATACCTGCACAGTATCTTTTACACTTTTCTGTATTGTGGATATTGACTTTAAGCATTGAATCAATATCGCCATCAACTCCCTTGAATGACGGTACAGGAACATTAAGAGGTGTATTGAATGTTGCGGAAGTTTCTCTTGCAAGTCCGATAACGCTTAAACAGTCGGGGCG
>JAQXFT010000215.1 GCA_029005335.1 Oscillospiraceae bacterium | reverse complement strand
ATTTGCGGAATACAAGTTCGATTTGGGAATAACAAAAAATTTCAGCCGTGAAAGCGATATGTTCCGGCTTGTACTGGGATTCATTTCGTTTATAGCTGTATGCACTTTCGGAAAATATCAGCCTCACCGTTCATTTATGCACTCAATACCGGCTCTTGCGATACTGACGGGAATAGTATACTTTATGTATCCTGCACTTGCTCCGTATTTCTTTATAGCAATGTTCTCGCATATATTCATTGACCTTTTCAACAAGAAAAAAGTAAAGCTGATTTATCCTCTTAAAAAGGGTTTTTGCTTTAAGCTCTGTCCTGCTGACGGAAAAGCCAATGATGTATTGTTTCTTATAGGCTCGGCTCTGAGCGTATTCTTCCTGATTCTTGCAATACTGCATATTTTCAGGTGGTTCTGAAAGATATTTCAATTCACATTATATTGTAAATTCTGATTTATAAAAAAATTGCCCGTGATTAAGTTCACGGGCATTTTTTATTAAAGATTTTCATACAAATCAAGATATGTATCTGCTGAAGCGTCCCAGCTGAAATCGCATTTCATAGCACGCTTAACGAGACTTGTCCATGATTCCTTATCTTCAAAGGTTCTCATTGCACGGTGCATAGCATCAACCATATCAAGGGCGTTGTATGTTTTGAAGGTAAAGCCGTTTCCGTCCTTATTTCCGTTATCTCTGACAGTATCACGCAGACCGCCGGTTTCACGGACTATCGGAATAGTGCCGTATCTCATTGCAAACATCTGTGCAAGTCCACACGGTTCACTTTGTGACGGCATAAGGAACATATCAGCTCCGGCATAGATTCTTCTTGCAAATACGGAATCAAATTCCGTTCTAACGTAAATTTTTCCGGAATATCTTTTAGCCATTTCGCGGAAGAAATCCTCATAAATTTTATTACCGCTTCCCAGAACGACAAATTCAAATCCGTCACTTATAAGCTCCTCAAGAGCATATTTAATCAAATCGATTCCTTTATGCGGAACAAGACGAGTAACTATTCCGACTATCGGATTTTCATTGTCATCAAGCTCCAGCTCGGACACAAGTGCTTCACGACAGCTTTTTTTGCCGGAAATATTGACTGATGAATAGCTTGCCGGAATAATAGGGTCATTAAGAGGATTCCATATATCACAATCGATACCATTCAGAATACCGGTAATTTTGTCCTTTTTATTCACAAGAATCCTGTCAAGACCACATGAATACCAAGGGTCGAAGATTTCCGATGCATAGCTCGGGCTTACGGTAACAATCCTGTCTGCTGTTTCAACAGCACCTTTCATAAGGTTCACAAAGCCGTCATATTCAAGAAGCGAGAAATGATACATAGGTATACCAATCAGGTCGCCTACGACTTCTTTTCCGTATTTTCCCTGATACTCAATATTGTGTATCGTAAACACATTCTTTATATCAGTATAATTCTGCTGGTATTTATAGAATACCTGATAGTAAACAGGTATCATAGCGGTATGCCAGTCGTGAGAATTTATAATATCGGGCTTGAAATCTATATATCTCAGCATTTCGAGAACAGCTCTTGAAAAGAATACAAATCTTTCGCAGTCGTCATAAAAGCCGTATATGCCTTCACGGTAAAAATAATATTCATTATCCAGAAAATAATAGGTCACACCGTCGCTCTCAGCAGTAAAGATTCCGCAGTATTGTTTTCGCCATGCGACATCTACTGTTATATTTGTCACAAAGGTAATATTGTCCTTAAACTTTTCCGTTATTGATTTGTAAAGGGGAATTACCACACGGCAATCATTACCTTTCCGGTTAATAGCTTTCGGGAGCGAGCCTATCACATCGGCAAGACCGCCCGAGGCAACATAGGGCTGTGCCTCGCTGGCAGCAAATAATATATTCATATGCGGTCACCTGATATTTATATCTGAGCATTCTTGCCTATGAAAAGCGGGTATGTATCCGAACCGGTAAGAACCTTTTCATTGCTTATTTTAACGTTTTTATCAGTAATTACTGACATAATCTGACAATTGTCGCCGATTTCGGTACTCTGAAGAATTACGGAATTTTTCACAACAGTATTCTTTCCGACTTTTACTCCTCTGAAGAGTACGCAGTTTTCAACAGTACCTTCTATAATACAGCCGTCTGCAATCAGAGAGTTTTTGATATTGGATTCCAGACCGTATTTTGTAGGTCCGTTGTCGCCTATCTTTGTATATACAGGGAAATCCTTTCTGAAAAGGGCATTTCTCTTATCGGTCTTCAGAAGCTCCATATTTGCCTTATAGTAATTGAGAAGATTATCAATCTTTGAGAAATATCCCTTATGCTCATAACCGCAGATTTTATATTCATTCTTTTTAGCCTGAAGAACATCTCTTATAAGGCTGTACTGGTTTCTGCTTATAGCTTCAGAAACTATCTTCTTGAGAAATTCCTTGCTCATAACGAACATTCCGAGGCTTATGTTACATTCACCTGAGAACTGCGGGTCAACGAGAACGTCCTTAACCCTGTTTCCGTCAAGCTCAAGTATATTGGTGGACTGATTTTTTTCGCTGTCATAGAGACCCTTGCTGTATACAACGGTTATATCTGCTTCTGATTCGATATGCTGCTGAAGTACAGGGTTGAAATCTATTGTTGTAACCATATCGCAGTCGGAAAGGATTACATATTTAGCTGTTGAATGTTCAATAAAGCTCCATACATTGCTTAAAGCATCAAGTCTGCCTCTGTATATTCCGCCGTCCTGACTGTATGGCGGAAGCAGGTGGAGACCTCCTTTTTTTCTGGACAAATCCCATTCTCTGCCTGAGCCGAGATGGTCGAGGAGTGAGCCGTAATTTGATTTTGTAATTACTCCGACCTCAACTATTCCGGAGTTTACCATATTTGAAAGCGGAAAATCGATAAGTCTGTAGCGACCTCCGAAAAGAATTGAACCCATAGTTCTCTGCTTTGTAAGTTCAGCGACTGATGTATCGTGCATACTTGCGAAAATCAATCCAAGCACATTATAATTTACTACCATTGTAATGAAGCCTCCTTATATATTCTCATCGATTATCTCTTTAGGCTCGACCGCCTTGCCCTCAGATACGGTTACATTGTGACCTACGACTGCAATACCCCAGTCATCACGGTTATCAACCTGTTCAGGGCTTTTTCCGATTCTTGCACCGCTTTCTATAACGCAGTCCTCACCGATTATTGCATATTCAACAACTGCTCCGGACTTGATTACAGACCCTGGCATAAGTATACTGTAATTTACAGTAGCACCTTCTTCGATTGTAACGCCTGAGAAGATTATTGAGAAATCGACTGTGCCGTCAATACTGCTTCCCTCTGAAATCATGGAATTTTCGATATTTGCATTATTTCCTATGTACTGCGGAGGCATATTATTATTTCTGGAATAGATTTTCCATGAAGGGTCATAGAGGTCAAGCGGAACATTCGGACTGAGCAAATCCATATTTGCTTCCCAGAGGCTGTCGAGAGTTCCTACATCTTTCCAGTAGCCCTCAAACTCATATGCAAAAAGTCTCTGACCGTCTTTAAGCATAGATGTGATGATATCCTTGCCGAAGTCTTTTGACCACTGCTCACCTTTTGCACGTTTTTCGTTAGCGTCGTTTTCATTTTCAATCAGATATTTTTTAAGCTTGTCCCAGCTGAATACATATATACCCATTGAAGCAAGTGTTGATTTTGGTTCTTTTGGCTTTTCAACGAAATCTGTAACCCTGTCCTTTTCGTCGCAAATCATTATTCCGAATCTTGAACCTTCTTCCTTTGGAACGTCGATTACAGCAATAGTACAGTCCGCATTGTTTTCGATATGATAGTCGACCATTTTTGAATAATCCATTTTATATATATGGTCACCGCCGAGGACTATAACATATTCGGGGTCATATCTTTCAATGAATCTGATATTCTGATAGATTGCATTTGCAGTACCTTCATACCATGAAGCACCTGCCTTTGATTCATAAGGCGGAAGAACGTGTACTCCCCCATGCATTTTATCCAAATCCCACGGCTGACCGTTTCCGATATACTCATTGAGTACAAGTGGCTGATACTGTGTAAGCACCCCGACAGTATCTATACCGGAATTTGTGCAGTTTGAAAGCGGAAAATCTATAAGACGGTATTTTCCGCCATAAGGCACAGCTGGCTTTGCAACATTTTTAGTCAGTGCATAGAGTCTGCTTCCCTGACCGCCTGCGAGAAGCATTGCAACGCATTTCTTTTTAATATACATATTTACCTCCTGAATCAGGAATCCATTTTAAAACTGGATTCACGGATTAAAAAAACTTAATATTATTGACCAGAGCTTTTCCTTCTGGAAGGCTTTTTAGTTTCGGCGACTGCTGTCTCATCAGCAGGCTTCGCCTTTGGAGTACGCTTCTTTACCGGTGCATATTTCAGATATATTACTGAAAGGGGTGCAAGGGTAAGGGAGATACTATTTTCAAAGCCGTGCATAAGATAGTGAGTTGTTTTAACGGATTTTTCAGAAACGCCTGTACCGCCGAATTCAACGGCATCGGAATTGAATACAAGTTTATATCTTCCTTTTTTAGGCACACCGATTTTATAATCCTGTCTTTCAACGGGGACGAAATTACATACAGCAATAATTTCCTCGCCCTTGTCGTCCATTCTTCTGAATGCTATAACGCTCTGTTTATAGTCATCGTTGGAAATCCAGCTGAAGCCGTCCCAGTTGTCATCATTCTGCCAGAGCGGAGAATTTTCAAGATAGAATTTATTAAGCTTTTCTGAGAATTTAAGCATATTTTTATGTGCATCAAAATTCATAAGCGACCAGTCAAGCTGTGACTGAAAATCCCATTCCTTCATCTGAGCAAATTCCTGACCCATAAAAAGAAGCTTCTTTCCGGGGTGAGCCATCATATATGTCAGAAATGCTCTGTACGAGCTGAATTTCTGTTCATATGTTCCGGGCATTTTCTGAATCATTGAGCATTTTCCGTGTACAACTTCGTCATGTGATATCGGAAGCACATAGTTTTCGGAGAAGCAGTAGAAGAATGAGAAAGTAACCTTATCATGATTAAATGCACGGTATATAGGGTCAAGTGACATATACATAAGCATATCATTCATCCAGCCCATATTCCACTTGAAATTGAATCCGAGTCCGTCCTTGTCAGTCGGCTTTGTAACGTTAGGCCATGCAGTTGACTCCTCAGCAATCATCAGAGCCTGAGGGTGCTTTGAGAATACGGCTTCATTGAGGTTTTTCAGGAACTGAACAGCCTCAAGATTTTCATTTCCGCCGTTGATATTCTGACACCATTCGCCGTCACGCCTGTCATAATCGAGATAGAGCATAGAGGCTACAGCATCAACTCTCAGACCGTCAACATGATATTCATCAAACCAGAAGCACGCACTTGATATAAGGAACGAGCAGACCTCCGGTTTTCCGTAGTCAAATACTCTTGTACCCCATGCCTTATGCTCTTTTTTATATTCGCTGGTATATTCATAACAGCATGTACCGTCAAATTCATAGAGACCGCTTGCGTCCTTAGGGAAATGGGCAGGAACCCAGTCAAGAATAACTCCTATTCCGTTCGCATGAAAAAGCTCAATCATCTTCTTGAAATCGTCAGGAGTACCATATCTTGAAGTAGGAGCAAAATAGCCTGTTACCTGATATCCCCATGAACCGTCAAACGGATATTCAGTCAGTGGCATAAATTCGATATGTGTGTATGACATTTTTTTGATATACGGAATAATATCTTTTGCGAAGCTGACATAATTAAGGAAAGTGCCGTCTTCATTGCGTTTCCACGAACCCATATGTACTTCATATACATTCATAGGGCTTTTATAAATGACGCTGTCTTTTTTCTTTTCAAGCCATTCAGAGTCATTCCATTCAAAAGCACTTTCATATATTTTTGAAGCAGTACCGGGACGTGTTTCAAAATGTCTTCCATAAGGGTCAGATTTCATAATGATTCTGCCGTCAGGAGTTTCGATACTGTATTTATAGCTGTCATATTGTTTCAGTTTTGATACAGTGGTCTCCCAGACGCCGTCCGAGATAAGCTCCATAGGGTTAACAGTTCTGTCCCAGTTGTTGAAATCACCTACAACTGATACAGACAATGCACGGGGAGCCCATACTCTGAACCGATGAGCCTGACCCCTGCCTTTTTTTACAGGGTGAACGCCAAAAAACTTATAAGCTTCGTTATTTTTTCCCTGATAGAACAGGTACAGCGGAAAATCATTGAGGTTAGATTTTTTATTTGATTTCATATTGATAATATTCCCCCTTTGCTACTAATATTTTATCAGAAATCAATAGATTATTCAAGTGTTTTTGATTCTAAAATGAATTTTTCAGATACAGTAACAATTTCGCACTTAAAATTATGTGCAACTTGCCATATATTTTACTGTGTGTTCATATATTATTTTGATATAATAAACATAAAATTAACTTTACACAACTTTAATGCCTATAACTGTTATATCGTCACGGCGTTTTCCTCCGGTAAATTTTTCGGACTTGTCACATATTTCATATACAATCTGTCTGAGGTCGTCCTTTCGCAAAAGGAGTTCTTTTATGTACTGGTATTCATTTTCGCTTATACCGTCTGAGAGCATTATAACAATATCTCCCCTTTCAAATTCATATTCGCATGAAAAAGCCTCAGCCTCCTGAATAATTCCTATAGGGAATGTCGGCGACGTTATTTTTATAACCTGATTCTTATGTCTGATAAGCGTTGCAGAAGCTCCTGATTTTATCACAACAAGTCCGCAGGTATCCATATCAATCCTTACGGCATCAAGAGTCGCAAAAGCTTCATTCCGTGACTTGTTAAGCATTATGGAATTTATAAGCTTTATTGCTGAAAGATATTCCACTCCACTGACTATAAGCTTATGGAACATACTCACAACCATTCTGGATTCAAGAGCAGCACTCTTACCGCTTCCCATGCCGTCGGAGAGTACAACATAGCTGTTTCCGATTCCGTCAGTAAATATATCTGATGAATCTCCGCTTTCGGGAGAATTTATCGCACACATTGACTTCACACAGCTCTGAAGTGAATATCTGGTTTTTTCAAAAATTCTGATTCTGACTTCCCGTCCTGAACGCATAGGCTCAGTGAAATCAAGATTTATTTTAAGCTCATCTGATATCAAATCACATATCCTTATACAGTTTGCCGGAGCTTGTTCAAGCTCAAAATATATCTCTATCAGAAGTCTGTTTCTGCTGTTGTAATACGCAATTATATTGGATATATTATATCCGTATCTTTCCAGCTTTTCACGGACTGTTCTGCTTATCGTCTCACTGTAGCGGACATTGATTTTTTCGCTCGCCGAAAGTATTATTTCCTCTGTGATTTTTATCTGTTCAAAAAGAAGCTTACGGCTTTCCGAAAAACGCATATCTATAAGGCGGGCTGTAATCTGTTCCATACTGATTTTTCTGACAGCATCGGCGATTTCGGATTTTTTTAAACAGTTTTTAAGCTCATTGGGAAAATTTTCGGGGAGGACTTCTCCCTGATTCAGAATTTTTTTGAATCCCTGACGGCTGTCCTCATAATTTCTGTACCAGCATATTGTTTTATTACAGCAGTCGGAACATATTTTTTCGCTTAATTCTTCAACAGCATCTGATTTAACCGAACTTTCAGA
>JAQXFT010000214.1 GCA_029005335.1 Oscillospiraceae bacterium | reverse complement strand
TCAAAGGAAACAAAGCTCGGAAAGCTTTCACTGGAACACGTAAACAGATTCGCAAAGGAACTCAAAGATGCCGGAATCGTAACAGATAAGGTTTCTCCTAAGCTCCTCCCGAATTATACAAAGTCAAAAGATATATAAATAAAGAGAGCAGACAGTTCGGCTTTCTTTTTACTGCCGGACTGTCTGATTAATTTGAAAATTTAATAATTAGAAAGTTCGAGGTAAAAAAAGATGAATTTATTTGGCGGAATTATTTCAATACAGTCAATAACTTATCTTATGTTTACGGTTTTTGTCATTGCATCAGTAGGATACGCTCTCGGCAGAATAACAGTCAAAGGAATTTCACTCGGAACAGCAGGAGTATTTATTGTAGCTCTTTTATACGGCTGTTTCTTCTATGAAAATATTTCAACAGCACTTTGGATTGGCGAATCAACTTATGTTTCCCATGCCTTGAAAATAGTTGAAAATATGGGATTAATTCTCTTTGTAACATCAGTAGGTTTTATTGCAGGTCCTAACTTTTTTGGCAACTTCAAGAAAAACTTCAAATCATATGTTGTTCTTGCACTTGTAATAATTGTTATGGGTGGCCTTTCATGTGCAGGCTGTATAGTTGTAGGAAAAAATTTCACAGACCTTTCAGTTCAGGAACTTACAGCAATGCTTGTAGGACTTCTTTCAGGTTCACTTACAAGTACACCGGCATTTTCAGCAGCAAAATCCACTGTCGCTCCGGAACTGGAAGATTTGGTTTCAGTAGGTCACGGTATAGCTTATCTTTTCGGAGTAATCGGCGTTGTACTTTTCGTGCAGATAATTCCGAAAATCTTTAAGGTTGATATGGTTGAAGAAAGAAAAAAGCTCGTTGTTGCAGATACAAGCGGAGCTAAAAAGGAATATAAAGGAAAGCTCATCGAAATGGACGAATTTGGCTTTATGCCGTTTTCGCTTGCAGCAATTCTTGGTATATTCCTTGGTTCAATAAAGATAGGCAACTTCTCACTGACAACAACGGGAGGCTGTCTCCTTGTTTCACTTGTATTCGGTCATTTCGCACATTTCGGCTCTGTTTCAGTAACTCCAAAGACAAGCACTCTGAAAGTTTTCAGAGAACTTGGACTTATGCTTTTCCTTATAGGTGCAGGCGTTGCAGGCGGAGCAAGCTTTGTCAAGTATTTTGAGTCTGTATATTTTATCTATGGAATTATAATGACACTCGTTCCGATGATAGTAGGTTTCCTGTTTGCAAAATATGTACTCAAGCTCAGCATACTCAATAATCTGGGTTCAATAACAGGCGGTATGACATCAACTCCGGCACTCGGAACTCTTATAAATACAGCCGGCACTGAAGATGTTGCTTCAGCTTATGCGGCAACATATCCGGTAGCACTTATTGCAGTAGTTCTTGTGTCACAATTCCTGATAATTATATTCAAGTAATATATCAGCGAGCTTCCCCCACCTCTGAGCGAAGTAAAACGAGCAAAGGTGGGGGATAAATTTTAATCATAAAAGACAAAATGAGGAGGAAAAAATGGATATACATTCAGTATCACCGCAGACATTAAAACGGCTTCCGATGTATCTTCGCTTTCTCACCTCAATTTCAGCGGCAGAATATCCGAATATTTCAGCAACAGCCATTGCCGATGCACTTGGCTATTATGATGTTCAGGTAAGAAAGGACCTTGCAGCAGTATCTTCCGGAGGTCGTCCCAAAACAGGATATGTAACTGAAAATCTTATAAAAGATATACAGAAATTTCTTGGATACGACAAGCAGAAATATGCTGTTCTGGTTGGTGCAGGAAATCTTGGTCATGCACTTCTTTCATATGAGGGCTTTAAAAAATATGGTCTTGAGATATCCGCTGCATTTGACATTGATGAAAAATTATGGGGAGAATGTATTCACGGCAAACAGATTTTTTCGGTTGACGATATGGAGGAATACTGTAAAAATCATTCCATAACATTCGGAATTATATCATCTCCGGCAAAACCGGCTCAGGATATAGCAAATAAGCTTGTAAAAATCGGAGTAAAGTCAATATTGAATTTTGCCCCCGTAAATCTGAGAGTTCCGGAAGATGTTATGGTTGAAAACGTTGATATAGCAAGCTCAGTTGTATTGCTTTGCTGTCACATAACAGGCAATAAAAGTTAGTTAAAAGGGTGGTAGAGAAATGGAAAAAGGAAAAATCAGAAAATTTGATACAAAAATACAGTATCATAAGTATAAGGTTCTGAAGGAGGTCGCAAAGGAAGCGTGGGAGGGAACTCTCGCTGAAAATGCCGTTGAAATTCCTGAAAGAATCGTTCCTCACGGAGCAAAGCCTACTATGAGATGCTGTGTTTATAAGGAACGTGCCGTGCTTGCAAAGCGTGTAAAGCTTGCAATGGGCGGAAAAAAAGAGCTTCCGAACGTAATCGAGGTAATAAAAATTGCGTGTGATGAATGTCCCATGGGCGGATATGAAGTGACAAATGCATGCAGAGGCTGTATGGCTCACAGATGTGAGGACGCTTGCCGTATGGGAGCTATTACCTTTGATGAAAATTATGTTGCACATATTGACAAATCAAAATGTGTTGAATGCGGAGCTTGTTCAAAAGTATGCCCCTATAATGCAATAAGCGACCACAAGAGACCATGCAAAAACGCCTGTAAGGTTGATGCGATTTCGATTACTGACGATTATACAGCCTGCATAGACTACAACAAATGCATATCCTGCGGAGCGTGTGTATATCAGTGTCCTTTCGGGGCTATTATGGATAAGTCATATATAGTTGAAGCTATTGAAATACTGAAAAGCGATGCAAAAGTATATGCGGTAGTAGCTCCGGCAATTTCAAGCCAGTTTACATATGCAAAGCTGGGTCAGGTAGTTTCCGGAATAAGAAAGCTTGGATTTTCGGAGATAGTGGAGGCAGCTCTGGGTGCTGATATGGTAGCTTATGACGAATCAAAGGAGCTTGCTGAAAAGGGTTTTATGACAAGCTCCTGCTGTCCTGCATTTGTGGACTATATACACAAGCAGTTCCCTAATCTCGTGGACTGTATATCAGGCAATCTTTCTCCGGCAGCGAAAATCTCAAAGTATATCAAGGAAACAGACCCCGATTCAAAGGTAATCTTCATAGGTCCGTGTACCGCTAAAAAAGCCGAATACAAGAGGGAAGAACTGAAAAAATATATCGATTCAGTAATAACCTTTGAGGAGCTTCAGGCACTTTTTGACAGCCGTAATATTGATATTACTCAGCTTGAGGAGGAAGACCTTTCCGGAGCTTCATATTTCGGAAGAATCTTTGCGAGAAGCGGAGGGGTTTCCGATGCAATCTGTCAGGCTATAAAGGAACATGGTTTAACTGATGTACAGTTCAAACCGGTAACCTGCAACGGAATAGATGAATGTAAGATAGCTCTTCTTAAAGCAAGCCGTAACCGCAAGCTTCTGGACGGAAACTTTATAGAAGGTATGGCTTGTAACGGAGGCTGTATAGGCGGTGCAGGCTGTCTTACACATGGAGCTAAAAGCAAGGCTGATGTTGACAAATACGGAAAACAGGCTATAGACAAAACTATTACTGAAGCAGTAAACGCCCTTAATACGGAGAAATAAAATGATACTTGCAATAGATATTGGAAATACAAATATTTCAGCAGGTTGCAGTAACGGCAGGGATATAGAGTTTTCTGAACAGATTTCAACAAATCATAAGGCAACATCTCTGGAATATGCCGTTCTTCTTAAAAGCATACTGGAGCTTCATAAGGTTCAGAACATAAGCGGAGCTGTAATATCATCAGTAGTTCCGACACTCACCGAAACGATTTCCAGAGCAGTTGAAAAGATTGCTTTAGTAACTCCGCTTATTGTTGATTCTGAAATTATAAATCTCAAAACGCTTGAACCGTCCGCAAATATCGGAAGTGACCTGCTTGCCTCAGCGTGTGCGTTGATTAAGGAGTATCCGCTTCCGGCAGTTGTTATAGATATGGGAACGGCTACAACGTTTGCAGTTGTGAACAGTGACAGGGAATTTATAGGCGGAATGATTATGCCGGGATTAAAAAATTCGCTTGATTCTCTTATACAGAATACATCACTTCCTAAAATCCGTCTTGAGACTCCGGAAAGACTTATAGGCAGAAATACATCTGAGTGCATGAAAAGCGGTGTGATTTACGGAAATGCCTCGTGTATAGACGGAATGATTGACCGTATCGAGCTTGAAACAGGCAGGAGAATAACAGCTGTTGCAACGGGAAATCTTTCGGAATTTATAGTTCCATATTGCCGTCACCAGATACTTATTGACAATGAGCTTGTACTCAAAGGACTGGTTATAATTTATAATGATAACAAAAAAATCCTCCCTTAAAAAGGAGGATTTTTATAGAATGAGGTTTAAAAAATGAGAAAATATCTTACAGAATATCTTATATATATTGAAAATAGGCTTGAAAGCTGTCAGAGTGATGAGCTGGAAGCTATACTGAGGGAACACCTTGATAAGATACAGTTTATGCAGCACGAAAGGCTGATACATTTTTTAGTTACAATGCTTTTTGCGTTTATGTTTTTTATGAGTATGGGAATATTCATAATGAGTGAAAATATATCGCTTGTACTTCTTATGATATTGATACTCGGACTTATAGTGCCGTATATCCGTCACTATTATTTTCTTGAAAACAATGTTCAGAAGATGTACTATATATATGATGAGATACTGAAAAAAATGGCAAAAAAATAAACCGCCTTGCCGTCATATAGAGCATAAAACCCGCACAAAGCAGGTGGGTAAACGCCCAGATGGTTCACGCTCCCTTCTTCCGTAAAAACGGGAGGTCTGCAATCCGCATCCGGAGCCGGATTCCCTAATTAGAAGTGTTGGATTATGAATAACTATATTTACCCGAACAAGGCAGAATATTTACTTGTCAAATATATTATATCACAGGCGGGGGAAAAAATCAATAGTAAAATCAGGAAATAATGAAAAAATTATTCACTGTCGCTTTCCTCGCCGTAGAAGTAGGCGTCATATTTTTCGCTTACACGTTTCTGAAATATTTCGGTAACTTTTATGTATTCGTCGTCGTCATCGACAATGGATACGAGATATTCTTCACCGTTGACTTCTTTGGTTTTGAATATGATAAAATTTCCGTCACCGTATAATATGCTTTCAATATTTTGATTTTTGTTGCTGGGAGTCATAGCAAAATACTGCTGGCCGTCGATTTCCAGAGCATCAATCATTTCAAAATCTCTTTTATTTCCCAATTCGTCCTCAAGCTCATAAAGCTCGGGGGTATATTCATTCATTTCAGACATACGAAGCTCCTGTTTAAAACATAATTAAAGATTACTCACATGACTTTATTATACACTTACTTTCCGGAAAAATCAAGGGGTAAACGCAATCTTTGTATGATTTCACAAAAAAAGCATAAAACTTTGTGTAATATGCAGAAAACACAAAATAATTGGAAAAAATTCCCAAAAACTATTGACAACCTACAAAATATATGTTATTATATAATCAGTAAAAGAACAAAGGGTAAATTAATCCGGAGTTCTTGAATGCGGGTTTTCGTCAGGTTTAAGTTTATCTTTGGCGGAAGCAAAAAAATAAGCGGTTAGGAGTGTGAGTCCGGTGGAAGAAATTACAGAACAGTATCAGAAGTCGGCGGACTCGTTGGATTGTTGATTTTTAATTAAGGGGAATATGAGTACATATTTGAATATGCGAGAATCCCGAATTGAATGAGATATGATAATAAAATGAATCATCATTCAGCGAACGCTTGGTTTTAATACGATTTCTGTTTACAGCTAATATCATTTTAGATACAGGATTATCTGAAATTCCGACACGTTCATGCGTAGTCTTTAGATAGTAGGCTGAAAAAAATAATCTTGACAGGTGGTTCCGATGAGACTTTAAGTGAAGTTTTTGAAGTCACGAAGAGACTTGACAAATTATCTTGAAATGTTTTGATGATAAGGACTGAAACCAATGGAAAATGGAAATACGATTGCTTTTTGAAGAATGATGAGAGAAGTGATTGCATGAAGAAAAGAGTTTACATCATTAAAGAATAATTTGCAGGGAATGATTCCGATGGAAATGTATTTAAAAATCTGATAACCGCAAAAAGGGCGAGGTCAACAGGCTTCGCCTTTTATTTTGCCCATATATCCTTTTTCATACCGATTTCGCCCTCTAAAGTATATCTGACAATACAGTCAATACCGGTATCCGACTGGGAATATTCAAGACTGCAATTCATGATATTGACATCAGAGAGAAAATTTTTTTCGTATATAAAAACCTTTTTCTCAATAACAGCCTTTGCCTCCTCAGGAGTATATATTTTTTCAGAATTTTTAATTTCATAAATCCTGTCTTTTCTCAGACTTATAGGGAGTTCTTTTCCGAACAAAAAAAAGGGTGATGATACCGTATCCTTATCGTATTCTGAAAAGCTGTTTTTACCGATAAACAGCGGTATTTTGAAATTAAAGAGATTCAGGAATTTCTGATTGAAGGATTTTCCTGTTTTTTTCTTGATGTTTTCCCTGAAATCCTGATGAATCGTTATTGAATCCTCATATATTGCCGTAACCTTTCCGTAGGAATGTCTTAAATTTATATGTCCTCTGCCGTCTGATACGACTCCGCTTACTATTACGTCGCCTTTGCGTACGTAGTCGCCGACTCCACGCATAATCTGACCATTATATATTGACATTGCGGTAATCTGTGCAGTATGTGAGGCAATTATATTGCAGGGTGTTTTTGTATTTTCCATTTCGGGTACGGGAACAGTTTCTGTCATCTCGACAACCAGACGGTTTCCGGTATGACGAATACCAACCCATGATATATTGGTATTTCCCATACGGAGCTTCCTCTCGCATGATGAAAAATTGATACCGCCTATGAATGTTCCCTTTTTTATGCCTGCATTTTCAAGCATTGCGATAACTGTTGTATCACTTACTCTTTGATTTCCGATAATTTCGATAGTCATAACAGTATTTGAAAAGTATATTACAGATATAAGGGTCAGTATAATTCCGGCATATATTCCATAACGCCGGCGGTGTCTTAAAAGTTTTTTTCTTGCGGTTTCGTATTCATAAAAATCAAGTTCCATTCTGTAATTTCCGGCAAGTTCTCTGACTGTTTCAAAGTCGTGAACGGATACTTCACCGTAATATGTATCGTTTTTGCAGTATTGATTTGAACAGTTAATACGTTCACTGCGGAGAGTGTTTATAAATCTGTAGAGATTTCTGCCTCTGACGCTGAATTTTATACAGCCCTTAATCTGATTTTTCAAGCTTTGTCACCTTTTTCAATAAGTTCTATACGGGAAATTTTCCCTCTTATTATAAGCGAATCTGTTTTGAAATCAAAGGCTCGGAGCTGATTGCCCCAGACCTCGATATATAGCTTTTTTGTTTTGACTTTTATGAATACTTCGTTGTATTCTTCAATTCTTCGGCAGTTTTCCAGAAGAATCTCATAATTTCCGGCAATATGTATTGATGATTTATCCTCGTTCAAAAAAATCACTCCGAATCCGAATAAATTTTACTGTTTAATAATATGATTTTAACGGTGATGAATATGAAAAAAAACGTTAAAAATATATTATTTTTTCTGACTGCAATTTACTGTACTTTATTTATATTATTCAATACACATTCTGTCGGAGAGTATGTCTCAGGAGCTGTTGACAGATGCATATATATAATTATACCGTCGCTTTTTGCAATGATGGCAGTATCGGGAATGCTTATAAAAAGCGGAATACTGGGGCGGGGGAGTATTCTGAAGATATTTTTTCTGAGTATGTTTGCAGGATATCCGGTAGGTGCGAAAATGCTTTCAGAGGAATTTAAAAGCGGAAACATAACAAAAAAGCAGGCGGAGCTTTATATGTCCGTCTGCTTCGGTGCAGGGCCTGCATTTATTTTCGGGTGCATTTCTGATATTCTCTATAGCGGAGGCAATGCCGGAATTATAATACTTCTTTCGTCGATATCAGTAAATATTATTGCTTTTATTATAATTATGCTTGTGTTAAGAAAGGATAAAGCGGAATCATCAGAGCCGGATATTTATTTCAGCTCTGAAATATTTGTTGATTCGGTAATATCAGGCGGAAAGAATATTTTCAGCATATGCATTATGATAATATTTTTTTCTGTGATTAGCTGTATTCTGAAAGGTACAGGAGTTATATATTATCTTTCGGAAATAATTTCGGGAATTACTGGTATAGATTCCGGTGAATGTGAAAATATCATTGAAAGCATACTTGAGGTTACAAATCTCGGAAAGCTTGAGAGGAATAATTATACATTTCTTCCGTTTGTATGCACAGCCATATCGTTCGGAGGAATATGCGTTATACTTCAGATAAGAGCAGTAATAAGCAATTCTCTCAGCATGATTCCTTTTATATTTATAAGAACAGTATGTGCAGTATTGAGTGGTATATTATGCCGTATACTTATGACATTTATGCTTGAAAGTGAAGTAATAAGTGTATCGGAAGCAGATATCAGGGTATACAGTGCAGAATCTCCTGTGCCAAGTTATATGCTTGTTATTATGATATTACTGCTCCTCAGCGGTTTCCGGAGCAGAAGCAGTTTCAGAAGAGTATGAAACGATATATCCGTCGTAATTGTTTCCGGATATACTATAATCTCCGCTTTCAGGAACATACAGCGTTGTAGAAGGGATACCGGCACTTGAATAGTATACAGAATATTCAGTATCACCGGCAGTATATTTCAGAGGATTTTCAAAGGTATAATCTTTTATGTATTCTGTATATTCTTCCAGACACATATTTTTTTCGGTCATAATCATAGCATGGGGAATACCGACATACCGGAAATGATATGGGGAATATTCAGAACCGGTTATATCCTCCTTGCCCTCCGGAAATCTTGTTACAAAGCCATAATTCTGACAGTTTTCCGAAATCCAGCCCTCAGCGTCCATACCGTCGTATTGTATAATTTCGCCGTATGATGAGTTTACCGCAATATCGATTGAATATCCGGATACGTTTTCGGGATAGACTGAAGTATAAAGTGAGTTACATTCCTCAGTAGTGTTATATATAACAATGTTGTTTTTTTCTGTATAAAAGTTGTAATCATACAGCATATCTTTAAGGTGCGGAAGAGCGTCCTCGGAAATAAGCATTTCAGGGCTGTTGAGAATATAATTTCCGTCGTCAGGTTCTACAGGGCATAATCCGGTATAGAAGCTCATTGGAGCATACTGGGAATTTATTAACGCAAGAGAACCTTTTCCGATATTTTCGGTATCAGTAAGAACGACATCTGAGAATCCGAAAGGTATTTCTTTTGGAAATGTATTATCTGAATCCGGTAAAGAATCGGAGGAGAGAATATTGTCTTCTGGCATTGAGTCAGAAGAGCTTTTAAAATCGCCTTTGATTGTCTTATAGAGTACGAAATCATCTCCGGCAACCTTTCTTCTGACGGAATCCAGACCTATAATTGTGAAAACAGTTCCGACGCAGGCGATTATTCCCAGAAGGAGCTTTTTCCATTTTGAGAAAAAGCTTCCGACAGATTTTAATATTTTTTTTATAATTTTCATAATGGATTCTCCTTGTTACTGCGGAGGAATATAGGCTTCACCGCCATAGGCATAAATGCTGTATGCACTGAGTGTATCATATACGACATACCATTTTGAGGGATTGTCTGCCATGACCATTATATATTCCTTTCCGTTTATTTCAGCGAAGCTTGCGAGGCACTGACCGGCTTCATCAGTATATCCTGTTTTTCCTCCGAGTATTGAAACGCCGGGCATTTCGTCTCCTGACATACGCTGAAACATGGTACTTTCAAGGTAAATTCCCTCCGGATTGTATTCAGTGGGAGCGATATTATATTCATAGGTCGTAAGTATTTCACGGCATATATCATTTTTCATAGCATATTGAAGTATCAGGGCTATATCCTGCACTGTGCTGTAGTGATTTGTATCATGCAGACCGATACAATTAGTAAAGTGTGTGGATTTAAGACCGAGTTCGAGGCATTTCTGATTCATCATATTGACGAAAGCCTCTTCAGAGCCGGCGACATACTGAGCAAGAGCTATACTCGCATCAGCACCGGACGGAAGAATAAGACCATAGAGCAAATCAGTGATAGTAGGAGTTTCGCCTGCTGCAAAACCGGCTCTTGTGGCGTCCTGTTCAATCATAGGGTCAATCATATCAGCGGTTATGAGTTGGGTATCGCTGAAATCCTTTGTATTTTCTACAGCTACGATAAGTGTCATAATTTTAGTAAGGGAAGCCGGATATATTTTTGTTTCATAGTCTTTGTATGCAACGATTTCATTTGATTTATTGTCAATAAGTATTCCATAGGAGGAAGTGATATTTTCATCAAACTGTACAGCTTTTGGCGACACTGAGGGATATTTTACCTTGATATCCGGAACAGGAGGTTCAGTAGTTGTTACAGTAGTAGTTGTAGTAACAGTAGTTTCAGTAGTTGCCGGAGATGTAGTAACAGAAGTTGCCTGAGAAGTTTTTTTAATGAGTATACTGTTATCTGCCGGAACAGTTTTATTTAACGAGAAGAAAAGAATCAATATTACAACAACAAGGCATATAAAGAAAATTAATACGTTACGGGAGTTGAATCTGCCTTTTGTTTTTTTATTTTTGCTCATTTTAAAAAAAGTACAGTCCTTTCGCATAAGGCTTACAAATCAAGCTGACCATATATATTTTAATATAATTCTTATAAAAAGTCAACGTCTGAGGAAAAATTTTCATCAATCCAGAATATCGAGCATATCGGGATTTGTCAGATTTTCGGCACTGCACACGAATAATATCTGTTCATAGCTGTTTACATTGAAATAATCTGTAAAGCTGAAACCGGAGTAATCGGCAGATATAACAGTTATTTCGCTGTAATGCTGAGTGAGAAAGGGAATAAAGCAGTCAGCACAGCTATCCTTTATAACCATAAGCTTTTTATTGTTGTTTACAGATGTTTTTATTTTCAAAGCCGGAGCATCTTCGCCCAGATATATATTATACATATATCTTGAATTTAAAAATGATTTATCGTAAAGACTGCGTGAGGATTGATTAAGATTTTCGTCATAGGCTGTAATGCTCTGAATATTTATGCTGTCGCTGTAGTATATGTCAATAAAATCGTTTTTTGCAATGTCGCACTGGCTTATATTGTAAAGATTTCCTCTGAAGCCGGAAGTTACATGTTCTATTGTGAATTTGTCATAGGCAACCGGAATAAATCCGAGCTTCTGTATTGCAGTGCGGTATACACAGTATGCACCATAAGCCGTCCATTTTGTATCAGTCCGGTAGTATATATATTCGTCGCTGAAATTCTTCAGTATATTGAATGCATTTATTTTCCGTATACCGGGACTGAGCCTGTCATAGAAATTCTGAATCTGTTCTGACTGGAAGTCATCGGGGATATATTCGGGTAAAAGGTTGCTGTAAATTCCGTCTGATGAGGGTACGGCTATAAAATAAAATGAGGAGCTGTATTTTTCAGCAAAGTTATTTACTCTGTTTACTACGGAATCGCTTATACCGGATAGATTTATATTTCCGTTGAGAAGCATATTTTCATTTGCAAAAACGCCGTTTATTTTACTTTCACCATTTCCTGAGGATATATCGGCATATATTTTTATAAATCTGCTTCTTCCGGCAATCTGGTCGGAGAAGAAATTCATAAGCTTCACTGAAGATTTTCCTGATAAAAATTCAGATATGCTTAAATCCGGAAGCTGGGCAAGCTTACGGTTTTCCTGAAATGATATTTCCCCTTTTTCACGGAAGAGCGTATACAGCATTATAAAAACAAGGAAAATCATAACAAGTATAGCAGAAGCCTTTTTTCTGAATTCTTTCATATTGTGTAAACTCCTTATCCGAACATTGAGGAAAGCGAATGACTTCCGTCTGATGTTATTATTGCAATACTGATAACAAGCAGAATCATATCAATAAACGGCATAGCTATTCCGAACGGTACAGAAAGATAATGATTATCCTTTATTTTTTCAGTCAGATTTTTGAAAAGGTCAGTTGAGGTATATATTGCAATAAGCAGAATTACTATATATGATTTGAGAAAATAGAAAGAAAGCGAATCCGCAAATCCATGATTCATACCGAAAAGAGATTTTATAAGCATAACAGAAGCTTCTGTAGATGAACAGGAGAAGAAAATCCAACCCAGCATAGATACAATAAAGGTATATATTACATTTTTTCGCCCTGTGAATTTTTCAGCGGAGACTGCAAGTCCTGTTATAAGTCCCCATATAAGCTTATTCCATGAAATCTCATACCACAAGCCGACGAGAACCCACATAATAACCGATGCAAGAGTAAATGAAATTTTTTCCAGAGGCATAAAAATATACTCTCTGAACCATTTTACAGTATTGATATGCCATCTGGAGAGAAAATCTGATAATCCGGAGGTAAAGAAAGGGTGGTCAAAGTCAGGAGGAATCTTATATCCGAAACAGCAGGATATTCCGGCAGACATATCAAGTATTCCTGAAAGGCAGAAATAAAAGCTGAATGTAAATGCGGATATTCCGAGAAGTGCTGAAAGTGCGGAAAGCTTTTCAGGCTGAATGTTTTTTACGGTTTCCCACAGCGGATAAAGACTATTTCCGATTATGACATTTTTTGCAAGTCCCTTTATGAACATTATAAGACCTCTTCCGAGTATGGAGAGATTTATTCTTGAATGTTTCATAAACACATAGAAATCCTGATACGGAACAACAGCCCCCATTATGAATCTCGGAAAAAAGAGTATATAGAGAGCAAAGTTAAGAAAATTTTTTTCCGGAATCCCTTTTCGTCTGTATATATCAGTAATATATCCTATAAATTCAAGCATAAAGAAGGATATACAGACCGGAAGAAAGACATTCTGAGAATAAACAGGCATTACTAAGGATAGGACGGGCTTTGTTTTAAGAGCAGTAAGCAGGACAGTATTCATTGAAAGTGAAAGAAAATATATAAGCCGTCCGGATTTTTTGTTTATATTCATGGCAAGGAAATAATTCAGGACTATAAGAATATAAACAAGAACCAAAAGATATACACTAATCATCGCACAGTAAGCTGAGCTGATTGCAAGCAGAACAGCAGGCTTGTATCTGGCAGGAGTAAGATAATATATTATGACTGATACAGGGAGGAAGAATATTATAAAAAATACAGAAGTAAATTCCATTGCATCACCTCAGTTTCCGGACTAATTCTTTAAGCTCATCGGCGGTATACATAGTGTTAAGGACTTCCATGAGAGATGATGAGGACATAAGCTCCGGAAGCCGTAGAAATTTCTGAAGCTTCAGTCGCAGTGATTTGCTGTCAGGATTTCCGGAAAGTCCGGTTTCAAACATAACGGCATTTGTTATATCATGTTTTTTATCCTGATTTGATGAAGAAATTCCGGCTTTTCTGAAAGCATCTCTTATAATGTCAGCCGGAATGCCTTCGACTCCGAGCTTACCCTCGGCGGAAAAATTTTCCTTACGTTTTTCCTTTCCGAAAATATCGGGGATATAGACATTTGTAATTTTGCCTTTACCTATTGCACCTTTAAGGAATCCACGTATTTTAAATCCGGCACTGTCGGAATCAGTCAGAATTATTACACCGGTTTTCTGGGCATAGTATCTTATAAGCGAAAGCTTTTCCGGATTTTTGAAAATTCTGAATCCCTCTGTAGTTATGATAACCGTATCAATAATAGATGAGAGCTTTATTTTATCATATTTTCCCTCAACTATTACAGCTTCTTTTATTTTTATCATATATTAATCACCTCAGTCAGGCAGGGTAAGCATTTTTGTGATAGCCTCTTCCATCACAACACGTTCATTTCCGGCAGAGGAATTAAGAGCAAGTGAAGTGTCACGGAGTATCACAAGGCATTTTCTCAGTCTTTTCAATGATGTTCCCTGACAATCCCTGAAAGCGTTTCTCAGGACAAATTCCCATTGGTATGAAAAATCCTTAGCAGTCTGAGATATTGTCAATCCCTGAGAGAGAGCTGATTTAGCTCTGTACATATCCATGAATGAGCTTGAAATTGCAAACAGTATCTTTACTCTTTCTGTTTTCTGAGCAAGAAGTTCATCAAGAGCCTCAAAAGCGGATTTTTTATCTGAACGGCATACAGCGTTTGCAAGCTTGTATATATCAGTATCGCTCTGTCGGTATACTAAAAGCTTTATTGTATCCGATGTGATTTCACCGTTGCTGATATATGAGCAGAGCTTTTGTATTTCGTTGTTTATAGTCAGTGTATCGCCGAGACAGTATTCGGCAAGCTCAATGGCACATTTCGGTGAAATGGAGCAGTTGTTTTTCTGCACTGAGGAGATGATATATTTTGAAAGCTCTGATTTTGAGGGTACTGCACATTCACAGAGGATTCCGTATTTGTTGGCACAGTCAGTAATTTTTTTGTTTTTGGGCGATACTGATTTTTTTCCTTTTTTTATATCAGTTGCAGTAATGCTGAATATTATAACAGTCTGAGGAGGAATGTTTTTAAGAAGCTCGGCAAGAGATTTATTTGTATTGTCACGCTGTTCATCAGCATTGTAATCATTGATGAGTATGCAGTTATATTCCGACATCATGGGAAGCATCTGAACAAGGTCGGAAAACTCCGTGATATTTAAGGATTTGCCGTCAATTTTCGTCAGTGCGAAGTCTTTATATTCTCCGACAGTCTTTTTGATTATAGCCCTTACAGTTCCCTCAACGGCGACTATATTCTGACCATAAATGTAATAAAGATTATAAATCTGGTTATTTTTAAGCTGTGAAAAAATTTTTTTTGCATTGATTTCAGGCATTTTAAAGCCTCCTTATCCTGAGAGAATTTTCCGGAAAGCTTATACAGAAGTTATTGCAGCTTTTATTGTATGCTATAAACTTTTCCGGCAGGCTGGAATTGTTTTTTGCTTTTCCGTAGAAAATAAAGACATCTGCCGTTCCGCTGTATATGTAGGGAGAAACGCATACGGAATATCCGTCAGAAATCAAAGTCAGAATACCATTATTATAGCTGAATGTATAGTCGTTGTATTTTATCCGGATTTCGTCTCCGGAGCATTTATATATATTTTTTACATCAGTAAATTCCAGTGCCGACTGGTAGGAAGCTGATAAAGCTTCACGGTTTTTTGTAAGCAGAAGATTGTTTACACTGCATATATGATTCTGAGACAGATATTTTTTAACATATTCAGGAGATTGATAATGACCTGACAAATCTATTATATCTGTATTGCCGTTGCAGTTTATTACAGCGGAGACATTCTGATTTTTCCCGAGAAGCGTTAAAGTAAGCGTATCCTTATTTTCTGCATATTCAGCATATTTATATCCGCACATAAAAACAATACCGCAGGCTATAATAATGTTAATTAGCTTACGGTTTCTGAATATAAAGTATACAGATATTCCGGTGATAAAAAGAGATATGACTACAAAAAATACTGTTTTTGAATCTCCGCTGATATATATCCACGAATTTTTGCTGATAAGTTCTGTCAGAAACATTATGAATTTTATAAGATAATCAGCTATGAATAAAAGATTCAGAAGTCCGCCTGACATTACAAAAACAAGACCAATTAAAAGGGATATACTGCAAGGAGGAATCAGGATAATATTCGTTAGAGGCGATATTATTGAAACGTCATCGAAATACATAATGCTCAGAGGAATAACGCATACTGAGACATAGAACATACTTAAAAAATCCCTCGCAATTCTGGAATCTGTATTTTTTGTCATATACGGAGCAAGCACGCCGATACCGTATGTACCACTTACAGAAAGCAGAAATCCCTGATTATGAATTACAAAAGGATTTGAAATACATATAATAAGCACCGCTGTTGCAAGCGAATTGAAAGTATCATTTTCACGTCTGAAAAATTCCGAACCATAAAAAATTGCGAGCATTATTGAAGCTCTTACAACTGACATGGGGGATTCCGTTATAATTATCATAACTGAAAGCAGAGTGCAAAGTATTCCGAATGAGATAATTTTATTTAAACGCAGTTTTTTAAGTATCAGCATGACGAATCCGGCACAGATTGCAACGTGTATTCCTGATATAGCCATAATATGACCTGTTCCGGAACGGTAAAGCATAGTTTTCGCAGAATCCGTCATATCAGATTTATCTCCGAAGACCATTGCGGAAAGAAATGCAATTGTATCCTTATCCATATTCAGACGGAATTTCAAAATCATTTTTTCACGGTAATCATATAGAATATTTCTTATTAAAGCATTGTGATTTGAAGATATTTCAGGATTTGTAATATTATCGGCAGACAGATAAATATTTTCAGGCTTGTAGTAGCTCTGACTATCAAAAAGATAGTCAGATTCAAGGGGATTAAAATCGCAGTCAAAGGACATTGTATCACCGATTTTGCAGTTATAGGAAGTATCATAGCAGATAATTTCTGCATCTATGATATTATTTATAGTGCCGTCGAGAATGTATCTGGAATTGTCATTTGCGTAATCTGTAATATCTATAATTTCACCCGAAAAATATCCCTGTTCACATTTCAGAAGCGTTTCATACACATAGAAGTTATAAAATCTGTAGACACCGAAAGCAATAAAAAAGGGGAGAATCATCAAAATTATTTCCTTCAGATTTTTGTCAAGTGCTTTGCACAATGAAAAGAATACCAGAAATGCAGACAGAATCAGCGGTAATGCATATTTTACAGGTGATACAGATACTGAAGCCATAAGCAGTCCGAGAATATAGGAAACAGATATATAAATTAATTTACGCTTCATTTGAAGAACAGCGGAAGCTTTTCAAGGAATATAATGTCATCTCTTACGGAGGCGTCACCCTCTGCAAGAACAGCTGATTTTGCGGTTATAATACCTCCTGCCGTTTCGACAAGCTTTTCAAGAGCTTTAAGGGATTCACCAGTGCTGATTACATCATCAACAATCATAACCCTTTTATTTTTAAGCATATCAGCCTTTGAACCGTCAAGATAGAGCGTCTGAACGTTTGCGGTAGTAATTGATTTTACTTCAACGGATACAACATCTTTCATATATAGCTTGACCGATTTTCTTGCTACAACATAGGGGATTCCAAGCTGTCTTGACATTTCGTATGCAAGAGGGATTCCCTTAGATTCAGCAGTAAGTATAACATCACATTCGGGGCATTTTTTAATAAGTTCCTCAGCGGATTTGACAGTAATTTCCACATCTGAAAACATTATAAATGCAGCTATATCTATTTTATCATTAAGCGGACAGAGAGGAAGCTCCCTTTCAAGTCCGGCTATCGTCATTTTATATGTATCAGGCATTTTTTTAACTCCCTTATTCAATCGGCTGAACAGCGTCCGCACCCCAGCCCATTTTAACTCCTGCAAGCAAATGGAAATGTAAGTGGTGAACAGTCTGACCTGCATTTTCTCCGCAGTTTGTAACTACTCTGAAACCGTCAGAAATACCCTCAGCCTTTGCGATTTTTGCAATAGCTTCAAATATCTTTGCAACTACAGCAGAATTTTCAGCAGTAATTTCAGAAGCTCCCGAAATATGCTCCTTAGGAATTACAAGGTAGTGAATCGGAGTTATCGGAGCAATATCCTTGAAACAATATACATAATCATCTTCATAAACCTTAGTGCCTGGAATTTCGCCGTTTATAATTTTACAGAATAAGCAATCCATAAATAAAACATCTCCTAAATAAAGTTTTGGGTCAAGCCTTTTTCAAAAGGCTTGCAGGGGAGGTTCGGAGGGGACAGAG
>JAQXFT010000213.1 GCA_029005335.1 Oscillospiraceae bacterium | reverse complement strand
GCAGGTGCAGCGGAGGGTGCTATAGATGCGGCAAATATAATGAAGCCTCAGCTTGCAAGAGGTGAACTCCAGATAATAGGAGCTACTACCTTTGAGGAATACAGAAAGACTATAGAAAAGGATTCTGCACTTGAAAGACGTTTTCAGCCTGTTATGGTCAGCGAACCCTCAGCCGACGAATGTATAGGAATAATAAAAGGAATAAAATCAAGCTATGAAAAATTCCACAATGTAAAAATAGATGATGATATAATAAGCCTTGCAGTAAATACTTCGGTAAGATATATAAACGACAGATTTCTTCCTGATAAGGCTATAGATGTACTTGATGAAGCCTGTGCCGGAGCTAAAATCAGAAGCTGTTCACATTATGTCAGGAATGATACAGATTTCATCAGAACTGATAAAATATCTGAGCTTTTTAAAATCAACAGTATTCCGGAGGTAACAAGAGAAGATGTACTTTCGGTAATATCGCTTCGCACTGGAATACCGCTGAAAAAAATTTCAGTCGGAGAAGATGAACGGCTTAATAAAATTTCTGAAAGGCTCAGAAAGAAAATAATCGGTCATGACTATGCTATTTCAAAAATATCCCAGACACTTTGCCGTGCAAAATCCGGACTTCAGGACGGAAGCAGACCTCTTGGAACGTTTCTTTTTGCAGGGCCTACCGGAGTGGGAAAAACAGCTCTTGCAAAGGCTCTTGCGGAAACTCTTTTCGGCTCTGAAAGTAATATGATTCGCCTTGATATGTCCGAGTTTATGGAAAAACATTCTGTATCCAAAATTATAGGAGCGCCTCCCGGATATGCCGGCTATGATGATAATATAAGTATCTGTGAGAAGGTAAGAAGAAATCCATATTCACTTGTATTATTTGATGAGATTGAAAAGGCTCATCATGATGTGCTTAATATACTTCTCCAGATACTTGATGACGGAGTGCTGACTGATTCCACAATGAGAAAAATAAGCTTCCGGAACTGCATAATAATTATGACTACAAATGCAGGAAGTATTACTTCCGGAAAGGGAGGTTCAGTAGGATTCGGAGGAGCTTCCTCCAGAGATGATGAGGAAAAGGCAATATCCAGAGTAAGAGAGAGCTTTTCTCCGGAGTTCGTAAACAGAATTGACGAAATAATATTGTTCAATTCTCTCACATCTGAGGACTTAATTAAAATCAGTGAGAATGAACTTGAAAAGCTTAAAAAGCGTGCAGGAAGTCTGGGAATTAATCTTACATTCGGAGAAAGCATTGCTGAAAAAATAGCTTCCGCCGGAAATACCGGAAAATACGGAGCAAGACCTATAAAACGAAGTGTTACTGAGCTTATAGAAAATCGTCTTGCAGGTATGATTATAAGCAGTCAGATTTCGGAGGGAGACAGAATATGCGTTGAGCTTAAAAATGATGAAATAGAATTTATTCCGCAGAGTATCATTATAAATTAAAATCCCGATAAATCAAAATCAGGCGTATAGTCAGAAACAGCGGAGGATTTTTCCTGAGAAAATCCCTCAAGTCCCAGCTCCGATATTCTATTCAGAATACTGTTGTATTCCATTTTGGTTATACGCCTGTTTATTTCGGGATATTTTTCCTTAATCTCCGGAATGGGAGTATACTGGCTCATAAGGCTTATCAGAAAGCAGTCATTCGGAAGATTTTCAGAAATCCATTCCATAAGCTTTATTGAATCGTGTCTGAGATTCGGAAGTGCCAGATGTCTTATAATAGTGCCTTTCTGCATAATTCCCGAATCACTGTATTTCAGCTTTCCGGTCTGAGAAATCATCTCTTTAAGGGATTCCGAGGCATATTCAAAATAGTTTTTTACTCCGGAATATTTCAGTGCATAGCTGTTGTCATAATATTTGAAGTCAGGCAGATATATATCAATAAATCCGTCGAGTAATTTTATAGTTTCGGGAAGCTCATATCCTCCGCAGTTGTATACTACCGGAATTTTCAGCTTGTCTTTTACAATGTCAAGAGCTTTTATAATATGGTAAACATAGGGAGTAGGTGTAACCAAATCAATGTTACACGCTCCCTTTTCCTGTAGGTCGAGAAAAATTTCTGAAAGTCTTTCTACAGATATTTCCTTTCCGAAGTTTTCATGGCTTATTCTGTAATTCTGACAGTAACAGCATTTAAGATTACAGCCGGAAAAAAATACAGCACCAGCACCGTTTCCGCCACAGATACAAGGTTCTTCCCATTTGTGCAGGCATACCTTTGCAAGCTTTATTTTATCGTTACAGCCACACAATCCTGAATTTTCCGTACGGTCTGCATTACATTTCCGAGGGCATATATTGCATTTTCTGATATTCATAAAAAATCAAATCCTTTCGGGAATATTATATATCACTTGAAATCAGAAGTCAATAATGCTATAATATATAAAAAGGCGGTGCAGAATTTTGAATCAGAATGTAATAAAATCAGATATAGCGGTAATCGGCGGAGGAGCTTCGGGAATATGTTCGGCAATATCCGCAAAGAGTTCAGACAGAAATCTGAATGTAATCATACTCGAAAAGCTTCTCAGAACCGGTACAAAAATATTATCTTCCGGAAACGGAAGGTGCAATCTCGGGAATAAAAATCTTTCTCCTGAATTTTATCACAGCAGTATATTAAATTTCATGGATATAATATCCGAAACCAATACGGAGGATTTTTTCAATTCTCTTGGACTTGTATGCCGTACGGACAGCGAGGGGAGAATATATCCTTACAGCAATAAATCTTCGTCAGTTCTTGATGCATTGAGAATAAAGCTGAAAAATCTTGATATTCCCGAAATCTGCGGATTTGATGTTAAATCAATAGAAAAATCCGGAAATAATTTCATAATAAAATCCAATGACAGAACAGTATACGCTAAAAGAATAATAATTTCTTCGGGAGGATATTCCACACCGGTAATGGGTACTGACGGAGCTATTACAGAAATCATAAAAAAGTCGCACAGGGTTACTGAAGTTTATCCCTCGCTTGTATCACTTCCGTATAAAAATCCAAAGGAATACAAATCCCTTGCCGGAATAAGGGCAAGGGGTACTGTTACGGCATTTTCAGACGGAAAAAAGCTTGATTCCGAAACAGGTGAGATACAGTTTTCAGAAAATACTCTTTCGGGAATATGCGTGTTTAATCTTTCATATCTTAAACCTCAGAAAATAAAAATTGACTTTATGCCGGAAAAATCATTTCATGAAGTTTCTGATTTGCTTTTTTATATCAAAAATATCCGCCGTGACTGTATGCTTGACGAATATCTTACAGGAATAGTTGCGAAAAATCTCGGAATATATATGATAAAAAAAGCCGTACATCAAGACCAGAAATCAAAATCTGATTTCAGCATGATAAAAAAAGTATCATCTCTCTCAGCAAGTGAAATAAAATGCATAGCAGGTATGATAAAATCCATGGAAATTGATGTTATGCCTCCGGTATCGTGGAAAAATTCACAGGTTACCGCAGGAGGAATATATGGTTCAGAAGTCGATGAAAATCTTCAGTCAAAACGTTGCAAGGGAATGTATTTTTCCGGAGAAATACTCGATATTGACGGAAAATGCGGAGGATACAATCTTGAATGGGCGTGGGCTTCAGGATTATGGGCAGGAAAAAAATGTGCGGAAGGTATGGTGAAAAAGCATGATAAGACTGAATAATATAAATGTATCACTTGATTTTGATTTCAGTAAAGAAAATATTATCAGGCTTTGTGCGAATGAGCTTAAACTAAAATCAGGTGATATAAAATCCGCAGTGCTTTCAAAAAAATCGGTTGACGCAAGAAAAAAGGATAAAATCTGTTTTGTAATATCAGTTGATATTGAACTTCAAAAAACTCTGAATGAGAAAAAAATTCCTGCTCACAATAAAAATGCCGTTCAGACTGAAAAATATACTTATCATATAAATCATATAACCCCACCTGAAAAAAGACCGGTAATTATAGGATTCGGACCAGCCGGAATGTTTGCCTCACTGGTGCTTGCCGAAAGCGGAGCGAATCCGATTGTGCTTGAACGTGGTTCTGATGTCGATTCAAGAAAGAAAGCTGTTGAAGATTTCTGGAATACCGGAATACTTGATGAAAACTGCAATGTTCAGTTCGGGGAGGGCGGAGCAGGTACATTTTCGGACGGAAAGCTTACTACCGGAACTAAAGACCCCCGAATAAGATATATACTTGAATCATTTGTGAAATTCAACGCTCCGGAAGAAATTCTGTATCTTGCCAAACCTCACATCGGAACGGACAAGCTTATTGATGTTGTAAAAAATCTGCGTAATTATGTAATTTCAAAGGGCGGTGAAGTAAGATTCAACAGCTTATTCAATAAGCTTGAAATCGAAAACGGAAAAGTAACAGGAATCTACTTCAATGATAATCAGTATATCGAAACTGACAGCGTTATACTTGCAACAGGTCACAGTGCAAGAGATACCTTTGAAATGCTCTATGAAAACAATATAGAACTTTCACAGAAAAATTTTGCGGTCGGAGTGAGAATTGAACATCTCAGGAAAGATATTGACAAGGCTCTTTATGGGAAATTCGCCGGACATTATGCATTAAAATCTGCGGATTACAAGCTTGTATCACATCTGCCCAGCGGACGAAATCTTTATACATTCTGTATGTGTCCGGGGGGATATGTTGTAAATGCTTCATCAGAAAAAAATCGTATTGCAATAAACGGAATGAGCCTTTATGCAAGAAGTGCTGAAAATTCAAATTCCGCACTTCTTACGGGAATATCTCCGTCAGATTTGCAGAGCAGTCACCCTCTTGCAGGAATGTATTTTCAGCGTGATATAGAGCATAAGGCATTTGTTGCAGGCGGTGAAAATTACAGAGTTCCCGTGTGCCTTTACGGAGATTTTATAAAGGGCATAAAATCCGGGAAAACCGGCAGAATTACTCCAAGCTGTAAGCCATTTTATAAATTCGCACTTCCTGACGAATATTTACCAAAATTCATATGCGAAACGCTTAAAGACGGCATACGTGAAATGGGAAAGAAAATCAAAGGCTTTGACTGTTCGGACGCTGTTATAACAGGAGTAGAGAGCCGAAGCTCTTCACCAGTAAGAATAAACCGTGATGAAAGCTTTCAGTCGGTATCTGTCAGAGGTCTTTATCCATGCGGAGAGGGTGCAGGATATGCAGGCGGAATTGTTTCGGCAGGAGTTGACGGCGTAAAGTGTGCGGAGGCTGTATT
>JAQXFT010000212.1 GCA_029005335.1 Oscillospiraceae bacterium | reverse complement strand
TCCTCAAAAGTAGTAGCTCCGATTATCTGGAGTTCACCACGTGCAAGCTGTGGCTTCATAATATTTGCGGCATCTATTGCACCTTCCGCCGCACCCGCTCCGACAATTGTATGGAGTTCATCTATAAATAATATTATGTTTCCGGCTGATACTGCCTCATCAATACAGGCTTTTATGCGTTCCTCAAAATCTCCTCTGTACTTTGCACCGGAAAGAAGTGATGTAAAATCCAGTGAAAATATATATCTGTTCTTCAGAACATCAGGAACAAGATTTCTGACAAACAATTCGGCTACACCCTCAACTATGGCAGTCTTTCCTACTCCGGCTTCACCTATGAGACATGGATTGTTTTTAGTCTTGCGTGCAAGTATCTGAAGTACACGTTCTGTTTCGGCATCACGTCCTATAAGCTTCTCGGATTTTCTTAAAAGAGAAATATCTGTTATATTCTTTCCGTACTTGAAAAGATTAGGATACTGTGAGGGCTTCGGCTGAAGGGATACCGCAATCTCTTCACGTATTCCCGAAATCTCACTGCAATCAAGCTCTCCGGTAAGTCCGTTTATATTTACACCGATTTTTTTCAGAATCGCAAATGCACTGCATGAGCTGTCCTTTAAAAGCGATATTAATATATGCTCCGGTGATGCCTGCTTTTTTCTGTCAAGCATAGCTGTTTCAACTGAATCCTCAAGTATATTTTTAAGAGCTGTAGTGAAATATCTGTCCGAAAGTCTCGACTGCATTCCCTGACCAACCATTCTTATAATTTCATCGCATATAACATCTCTGTCAGCTCCCGATTTTTTTAAAGCCGTTCCCGCCTTTGAGCCGTTTTCATCAGCAATTGCAAAAAGTATATGTTCGCTTCCGACATAGGTATGCCCCAGCTCTGAGGCTATTTTTATTCCGCCCTCAATTACCCTTACAGCTCTTTTTGTAAATCGTTCCGAATTTACCATCATGCATTTCCTCCTTGATATTATATAACTATATTATGCCACTATCCTGTTGCGATAACAGTCGAAATCAATTATTACCCGAAAATTTGTAACACTTTTTTGCATTTGTCATAATATATACTATGAAACGGATAAAAACACTCTGTTTCAAATAAATTTATTTAAGGAGTTGTTTATTTATGTGTGGATGCGGTTTTGAGGGTAACAGCTGCTGGTGGATTATCATTCTCATAATCCTCTTCGTAATTCTTTTCTGCTGCTGCGGCAACAACGGTATAGGCTGTATCGGTAACAACAACGGCTGTGGCTGTGGATGCGAAAACAATTGTGGCTGCGGATGCTGATTAAACCGGAATAAAAAACCGGGGCTGAGTCAGAACTCAGCCCCCTTATTCTTTGAGAACACATACCGGCAAGCCCTTTAAAAAAGACCTGACCGAAAACTTTTTTCAGTAATTGATTTTTTTAAGCGTTGCGGACGGATTTAAATACACTTCTGTATGCAATATTGGCAACAGGAAGGGTAAAAATCAGTAATACGCAGTCTATCGGATACTGGATAAGATTTTTTATAACTCTGGGCGACCACCATGTTAAAAATGCATTACGCATATCCTGATTACTTAATGCCTCTGAAAGTGAAAAATCCTTGTTTATATAGAGAGTATACAGGAAATAGGAATTGAGAATCATATTGCATATCAGGATAACAAGTCCTCTTGCAATAACTATTCTTGCTATGCTTCCGAAGCTGTCTCTGAGATTGTTTTTATCGTACCTTATATCAGCCTTGTATAGTACAAGTCCATATATTATTCCCATAAGAACTATTACAAGGGCAAGCTGTATGCTGTATCCTCTCGGGGACTTGTTATCGATAAGAAAGCCGATTATATCTATTGCAAGTGCGGACATACTGCATACAACAGGTCCATAGAGCATTGCAATAATTGCAATTGGTATACAGGTAAATACTATTCTTACATCAATAGTAATCTGTATTGCAAGCGACCTGATAACTATCGCAAGTGCTATAAGCATTCCGGTAACAGTTATAGTTCTGATATCTCCGAGTGATTTTGCGGAGTCTGAAAATTTCAAAAAAAAGCTCTTCATAAAAAACTACCTCCTTATATTATGCGAGCTGACTGCTTTATACATAATCAAAGAGTATTTTTTATAAAGAGTTTCTTTGGTTACATATTCAGCGGGATGCGAAAGCTGTACCGCAAACATTTTTTATGCTTTTCGTCCGACGACAACTCCCCGTCCGCCGACACTTCACGCACAGCTTTCTACTCTGATTCTGTTAAAAGTTTTCGTTCAGGTTCTTTTCAAAGGGCTTGCACTGGTATGCATATATCATATCAGAGGGCAAGTTCCTCTGCTATCTTATGAAGCTCGTCCTCATAGGGCTTCTTCATGCTGAGTGCTTCCTGAATATCGAAGTCTACTACTTCATCTTTCTGGATTCCTACAACTCTGTTTCCTATACCCTGTGCAAGGAGCTGTACTGCATGGTAGCCCATTTTAGTAGCAATAACTCTGTCTCTGAGAGTAGGTGAACCGCCTCTCTGAACGTGTCCGAGGATAGTAGCTCTTGATTCGATATGTGTTTTTTCTTGAATAATCTGGGCAATCTCATTAGCGTGACCGATACCCTCAGAAACTATGATTACGAAATTTTCTTTTCCGTTCTTTTTAGTTTCGAGCATTTTCTTAGCTATTGCATCGAGGTCATAAGGTCTTTCCTTAGTAATAACTTCGATTGCTCCGCAGGCTATACCGGTATTTACAGCGATATATCCGGCATTTCTTCCCATAACCTCAACTACACTGCATCTGTCATGTGACTGTGACGTATCACGGAGCTTGTCAACCATTTCCATAGCTGTATTCATAGCTGTATCATAACCGATTGTATAATCTGTACAAGCGATATCATTATCGATAGTTCCGGGAAGTCCTACGCAAAGGAAACCTTCTGCCATTGCAGCGAGGTCAGCAGCACCTCTGAATGAGCCGTCGCCACCGATTACAACGAGACCTTCAATACCTAATTTTTCGCAGGTTTCCTTAGCTTTTCTTACGCCCTCTTCAGTTCTGAATTCAGGACATCTTGCTGTGAAGAGCATTGTTCCGCCTCTGTGGATAATATCTGAAACGCTTCTCGGATTCATTTCAAATATATCTCCGTTAATGAGACCGACATATCCTCTGCGGATTCCGTAGACCTCCATACCCTTGCTCATAGCAGCTCTTGCCACCGCTCTGATAGCGGCATTCATGCCCGGAGCATCGCCGCCGCTTGTTAAAATACCAATTTTCTTTATCATGTTAATATCTCCATTCTGCCATACGGCATTAGTAAACCTGAAATTTTGGAAAAAATTCAAACCGAAAAAACTTCCGTCTATTATATTTTACTACATTTACGGATTTTGTCAAGTGGTTTTGAATTATTTTATATTAATTTAATCTTATTTTTCTCTGATAAGACCTATTTTATCTGAATCTGTATATTGTTTTAAGGAATCAAATAACTTTTTGTCAGCTGAAACGAATAAAGGAGTTTTCGGGGAAATCATTTTTTTCATATCCGTAAGATATATTAAAACACGGTTATTTCCCCTATGCTCTGAAAATACTTTTTTAATATGGCTGAAAGTATCGAGTTCATGCGAATCAAGCTTTATACACAAGCTCATTCCGGATACAAGTCCGGAAATATCTTCAGCGTTATAAATTTCGTCGCATATTATTCCCGAATGTCCGTTTCTTGAAGATACATGAGCTTTTATAAGAAGTACTGCATTATCGGAAAGCTTTGATTCAGATTTTCTGTAAACATCTGAAAATACTGTAGCGTCAGTTTCTCCGGATTCGTCCTCGATTCTCAGAAAGCACATTTTTTTTCCGCTTCTGTCGGTATGGATTTTTAATCCCTTTACCATACATACAAGGTTTATTTTTTCGCCGTCCGGAATATTCTCAATGTCATGGATTTTTTTTGTTTTGAAGTAGACTTTCAGATATTCATATTCATCAAGAGGGAATCCCGAAAGATAAAAGCCTGTGGATTCCTTTTCAAGCTCAAGAAGTGTTTTCCGGTCATATTCCTCAGCAGGTTTTATTACTATATCATATGATGTACTTCCGGAAATATCAAGAAAATTAAGCTGACCTTCTATACCTGTATCATTCCGCTCCGAAACGGATTTCAGAACAGCTTCATAATTTTCAAGCATCTGACGGCGATTGAGGTCAAGACCGTCAAACACTCCGGCTTTTATCATATTTTCAACAGCAAGCCTGTTTATATTGCTTTTGTTATTACGTTCGCAGAAATCACGGAAGCTTTTATAATTTCCGTTTTTATTTCTTTCAGAGACAATATTCTCCGCCATAAGGCTTCCGACGTTGTTTATAACAAGAAGTCCGAAATATATGCTGTCTCCCGAACCGGAAAACTCTGCGGAACTTATATTTATATCAGGAGGCTTTATTTTTATTCCCTTTGAACGGCATAGGGATATATATTCCATAAGCTTTGATGTATCAGACATTACGCTTGACATAAGAGATGACATATATTCCCTGAAATAATGGCATTTCAGATATGCTGTCTGATATGATAAATATGCATATGAAGCCCCATGAGAACGGTTAAAGGCATACGAGGCGAAGCTTTCCATTTCTCTGAATATGCTTTCAGCAGTATTTTCGGGGATTCCGTTTTTCAAAGCACCGCTTATAAAGCTGTCTTTTTCCTTTATCATCTCATCATGATTCTTATTGCTTATGGCACGCCTTAATATATCGGCATGGGCATATGAAAATCCGGCAAGCTTACGGCATATTTCCATAACCTGTTCCTGATAGAGAATACAGCCGTATGTGCTTTTCAGTATACTTTCAAGCATAGGGTGCTTGTATGTAACCTTTTCCGGATTCCGGAAGCTTTCAAGATATTTCGGTATGGAATCCATAGGTCCGGGACGGTAGAGGGATAGTATTGTAATTATATCCTCCATATTTTCCGGTCTGAGATTCATAACAAGTCTTTTTATTCCTGTGCTTTCAAGCTGGAATACTCCCTCAAGGCTTCCGGAAGAAATCATATCATATACGGATTTATCATCAACAGGTATTTCTGAAATTTCAAAATCCGGATTGTATTTTTTTATCTGTCTTACAGTATCGCTTATAACAGTGAGGTTTCTGAGTCCAAGCAAATCCATTTTAAGAAGCCCGAGCTTTTCGACATCTTTTTTAGTATACTGAGTTGCAATCATATTATTATTTTTATGGAGCGGTACAATTTCATTCAGATTTACTGATGATATAACTACTCCTGCAGCATGGGTTGCAACATGACGGGGCATTCCCTCGATACGCCTTGCCATATCAATAAGGCTTTTTATATCTTTATCGGATTTATAAAGCTCTGAAAGCTCAGGACTGCTTGCAAAAGCTTCATCAAGTCTGTCACAGTCCCCGATTAGCTTCAATACCTTTTCGCATATACCAGACGGAATCTGCATTGCACGTCCTGTATCCCTCACTGCCATTCTTGACTTGAATTTGTCAAAAGCTGTTATTTCGGCAACCTTTTCCTCTCCGTAACGTCTTATTATATATTCTTTTACTTTATGACGCTTTTCAACACAGAAATCTATATCGAAATCGGGCATGGTTTTTCTTTCGGGATTGAGAAATCTTTCAAAAATGAGATTGTATTTTATGGGGTCAATATCGGTTATTCCTATACAGTATGCACAAAGGCTTCCCGCTCCTGAACCCCTTCCGGGGCCTGTAGGAATATCATGATTTTTTGCATATTGAACGAAATCCCATACTATGAGATAATAGTCAACATATTTCATTCTGATGATTACATCAAGCTCATATTCAAGCCTGTTAATTATTTCAGAGGACGGATTATTTCCATATCGCCTGCACATTCCGTCATAACAGAGATTTTTAAGAAATTCTGTATTGTCATTAACTCCGGCTTTTTTAAATTCAGGAAGCTTTATTTTTCCGAATTCAAAGTCAAAACAGCATTTTTCAGCAATACGGCACGTATTAAGAAGTGCTTCTTCATGATTTCTGAAAAGCGAATACATTTCCTCAGTTGATTTCACATAGAACTGATTGCCGGAAAGCTCCCTGCCTGATATGCGACCTTTCTGAAGACTTACCAGAAGCTTCTGAATATCACTGTCCTGCTCCGATATATAGTGGCAGTCATTTGTGGCAACAAGGGGGATTCCTGTTTCATAAGAAAGACGGTAAAGCTTCTGAAGAATCTGAATTTCATCAGACATTCCGTGATTCTGTATTTCTATATAGTAATCCTCGCCGAATATATCATGATATTTTTCGGCTGTAAGCTTTGCACCACTGTAATCATTGTTAAGAAGCTTCTGTGCAATTTCACCACAGGTACACCCTGAAAGGCATATAAGTCCGTCATGATATTTTTCAAGAAGTTCAGTATCGATTCTGGGTCTTATATAGAATCCCTCAGTATTTGCCAGCGAAATCATTTTTATAAGATTTTTATAGCATGTCTGATTTTTGCAAAGCAATGTTATATGATACTGATGTGAATCATATCTGAAATCGCAGTCTGTACGCTTTCTGACTGCAACATAGGCTTCACAGCCTATAATCGGCTTTATGCCATATTCCTTAGCTTTTCTGTAAAATTCCACTGCACCGTACATACAGCCATGGTCGGTTATTGCTGCTGCTGTCTGTCCGGTTTTTTTTATATGTTCAAAAAGCCTGTCAATCCGGCACACACCGTCAAGAAGACTGTATTCTGTATGAAGATGAAGATGCACAAAGTCACTTCTGTTCATTTTTTTCACTCCGTATCTGCTTTGCCATTTCTGATATTCTTTTAAGTCTGTGATTTACTCCGGAACGGCTTATCGGGTTTTCAAGGCTCTCACCGATTTCCCTGAGTGTCATATCAGAATTATCAAGCCTTATCATTGCAACTTCTCTGAGTTCATCAGGTATATTTTCAAGTCCGATTGCTTTGTCAACAGTCAGTATATCCTCTGTCTGAAGAAGCGAGGCATTGACAGTACGACCGATATTTGCTGTATCGCAGTTACGCATTCTGTTTGCCCTGTTACGGAATGTCTTTTCTATTTTTACATTCATGATTTCAAGCGTACACTGTTTTGCACCTATATATGTCAGTATATCTTCTATTGATTCGCTGTCCTTGAGATAAACTATATGGTTATTTTTTCTTTCGGAAATTTTTGCCTTTGAACCTATTCCGCTGAGTATATCAAGAATAATCTGTGCCTTTGTTTCATCGGAGGTTTTAAATTCCAGATGATATTCCTTGTCGGGACTGTTTACGCTTCCGCATATTATAAAAGCTCCGGCAAGAAAAGCACTTTTCAGATTACGGCTTACAAGAATCTTTTCACGCTTTTCGGTTTCATAGAAATCAAATATTTCTGAAAGCTCTCTGCGGTCGTCTATTACAAATGAATAAAGCAGGGAATTTTTTATTTTCCGCTCGGGATTTCTCTGAGGCTTTACTCTTCCCTGAAACAGTTCGTCAATAAGATTTTCCGCAAAGCTGATTATTTCAGAATTTTCACTCTGGACTGATACAAGCTCGGTACTCATATTTTTTCCATAGAGCATTATGCCATAAAGACAGGCAAATTTTCTCTCATCATTTTTTTCGATAAAAGAGAATATTTCTTTTTTTACTTCATTTGAAAATGATATGAAAATCACTTCCTTATTTCAGATTTTTTAATTTTTTCTGTCCTTTGTAATATCACGATGATATTTCTGAACTCTGTAGCCCTTTGATTTAATATGTTCAGCCATAAGCTCCGCAAAGGTTATTGAGCGGTGCTTTCCTCCGGTACAGCCGAAGGATATTACTATCTGACTTTTACCCTCCTTTATATAGAGAGGAAGCAGAAAATCTATCAGGTCACAGAGCGTCTGCATGAAAGCCCTTGACTGTTCAAAGCTCATGACATAATCCCTGACGCATGCATCACAGCCTGTATGATTTCTGAGCTCCGGTATATAAAAGGGATTCGGCAGACATCTGACATCAAATACAAGGTCAGATTCAACGGACGCACCATATTTGAAGCCGAATGACGTTACCTTTACTACTATGGAATCAGATGGATTTTCAAGAAAAAGATTCCTTATCTGTTCTTTAAGCTCATTTGATGAAAGATAGGAGGTTTCTATATAATAGTCAGCTATCTCCCTGAGCTGTGCAAGCTGTTCGGATTCATAATTTATAGCCTCCTGAAGATTTCCGTTGAATTTTTCAGCAAGAGGGTGTTTTCTTCTTGTTTCCTTGTATCTCTTTATAAGAACATCACTGCTGGCATCTATGAACAGAACCTTTACTTCAATATCGTCCTCTTTTTTAATATTCTGCCATGCTTTAAGTATTTCAAGAAACATATCTCCCGAACGCACATCAACAGCTAATGCCATACGGTTTATAGATTCCTTTGAATGACGGCATACATCAACAAATTTCGGTATCAGTGACGGAGGAATATTGTCAATGCAGTAATAGCCTATATCCTCCATAACGTCCATTACCGCCGATTTTCCTGAACCGGACATTCCGGTTACTATAAGCAACTGCATAAAAAAAATTCCTCCTTCAAATTTTTCCGAGTATAACCGGTTCAAGCTCCAGTATATATCCGGTTTTTTCCTTTACGATTGATTTTACCTTTTCGCAGAGTTCAAGTACATCTCTGCAGGAAGCGTTTCCCTTGTTTATTACAAATCCGCAGTGCTTTGTACTTACTTCAGCATCTCCGCATGAAAGTCCTTTAAGTCCGCATTCATCTATAAGCTTTGAGGCATAGTTCCCGACAGGTCTTTTGAATGTACTTCCGGCACTCGGGTATTCCAGAGGCTGTTTTTCCCTGCGTTTTGATATACATTCTTCCATATCGGATTTGATTTTTCCGGAATCTCCCTTTTCAAGCTTCATGGTAACTGAAACGATAATTCCATTGTTTTCTGAAAAAATGCTGTGTCTGTATGAAAGTCCCATATCTGATTTTGAAATATTTTTAAGGTTTCCTTCCGAATCGATATATTCAGCACTTTCAATTACATCATTCATTTCAGTTCCATAAGCTCCGGCATTCATATATAAAGCTCCGCCGGCTGTTCCGGGGATTCCGTAAAGATTTTCCATTCCTGAAAGTCCATGCTTCTGAGCCTCGGTACAGACTGAGGCAAGCTTTGCTCCCGCCTGACATTTTATAATATTATTCCTGATTTCTATATCCGAAAAGTCTCCGCCCAGAAGAAGTATTACTCCGTCATATCCGTTATCAGATACTATTATATTGCTTCCTCTTCCTATGATATAATAATCTGTACTGTTATTTTTAAGAAATTCCACAAGCTTCTGAACGGCTTCAATGCTGTTAATACTTATCAGTGCATTGCATTTTCCGCCTATTCTGAATGTATTGTATTCTCTGAGACTACATTCAGGTATAATTCTGCAGTCAAGCTCACTGCAAAGATTTGATAATTCTCTTATATATGATGACATTTCCCGTCTCCTTAAAAGTTTTTAATTAAAATATCTCATAATCCCTGGTAGTTTCCTTGCTTTCGGAAGCCATTCCAAGGCGGTCGAGAAGCTCCTGAGCTGCATTGTAGCCCATTTTCTTCTGTCGGTTATTCATAGCAGCTACTTCCAGTATTACTGCAAGATTTCTTCCCGGCTTGACTGGTATCGTCAGTGACGGAACTTTTACTCCCAGAATAGACATATATTCTGTATCTACTCCCATACGGTCATAAAATTTTTCGGGGTCCCACTGTTCCATTTCTACTACCAGGTCGATTTTTTCAGTCATTTTGATAGCTCCCATACCGAAAAGCCTTCTTGCATTTATAATACCTATGCCACGCAGTTCAAGAAAATGCCTTATATTATCCGGAGAGCTTCCTACAAGGCTTATATTTGATACCTTTTTTATTTCAACAGCGTCATCAGCGACAAGTCTGTGACCTCTCTTTACAAGCTCAATAGCTGTTTCGCTCTTTCCGACTCCGCTTTCGCCGGTAATAAATACACCTTCACCGTATATTTCTATCAGTACGCCGTGACGGGTAATTCTGGGAGCAAGATTGAGATTAAGAAAAGCTATAAGACTTGCCATAAATGCAGATGTACTCTCCTTTGAACGCAGAAGCGGAATTTCAAATTCCTTTGCAAGCTCCAGCATTTCCGGAAAATAAGGAAGCTCTCTTGCAATTATAAGTGCCGGAATCCTGTAGGACATCAGTGTCTTTATTCTGTCGTATCTTGTCTGGTCGTCAAGAGTGGAGAGATATGCAAATTCCATTTTACCTAAAATCTGTATTCTCTCGGGATTGAAATATTCATAGAAACCCATAAGCTGAAATCCGGGTCTGTTTACTTCATTTTCGTCAACGAATATCTTTTCTGCGTCCACAGGGCTGTATATTACCTCCAGTGAAAGCTCATCGATAATCTTTTTCAGCGATACTTTAAATTTGTCTGCCATAATTCCTCCATTTCCCTGCATCTTTCCAGATATGCAGAAAAAATCTTTTTCAGTTTAATATATATATGATTCATAGCCGAGCTTTATAAGCTCTGACTTTGTTTCTTCCAAATCCTCTTCGTAGAGATTTTCACCTGAAAGTCGTATTATTACTTTAAAATCCTTTATATCCTCTTTGATGATACGCATAAGCTTCTTTGCTTTTGAAGCAGTATCACCGGTAAAGTGGTATGTTTTTCCCTCTGTTGTCTCAAGGGTATAGAGATTGTCAAAATCTATATTCACCACCAGCATGACAGTGGAGAGAAGCCCGGGGCGGAAAACTTCCGCACAGCCTTTTGCTATATCCTCAGCAGATACCTCAAGCATTGACGGAACACCATTTTTTTCCGCAATATCATATAAATCATTTGCAAGTGATACAAGTGAAGTATATCTTCCGCTGTCCCTGACTGTTTCGCCTATATATTCAATATCGCTTTCACGGAAGGGCGGAAAAACTATATCCGAAAAGATTATTTCATCGAATCCGGCAAGGGTTATCTCATCAGCAAGGCTTTCGGAATACTCAACTGCATCATATGAAAAAGGATTGAGCCACGGTTTTCCGCCGTCATACGGATTGTCATCAATCCATACTGAACCGCTTTCCTCTATTCTGTATCCTGCATCGGGATATGATGCGGGATATATATTGTCATCAAGAACACTCATATATGCTATTGATTTAAGACCGGCTTCCTCTATTGCCGATACAATCTCATAAAGCTCCAGATATGATACAACAGCTCCGGAATATCCTGCACCTCTGACATCTGATGAATAATATATTTTTCCTCCGGAAAGCTTCAGGGGGACTACAATATATTCAGCATCTGTTTCGACTATCTCTCCGATTTCATATTCAAGAGAATCTATATCTTCAAGACAGCTCCGGCTCAGAAATGTACATTTATAGACAGTCTGTATATTTTCAAGAGTTTCGAGACTGTCTCCGGAATCCTCGCTTGTTTCGGAATAATTTGTACTGCTTCCAAGAGAAGATATGCTGTTGTCTCCTTTTTTCTTTGTATAGTTCAGCAAAGGTCCGGCAACACTATAGCCTACAAATACAAGTCCGCCTGTAAGAAGAACTGTAAGGGCTATACTCATAAAGCGTCCGGATTTGCCTTTTCTGTAGTATCTTTTTTCTTTTGTTTTATAAATTTTCCTTCCCTTATTCTTGAATCTCATTTTATTATACTCCTGCTCCAATCCTGCTCTTTTATTTTAAAGTCCATACTGCCATTGAGATAATCCCCAGATATACAAGCATTGCCGGCATACCCCTGAAAGATGCCGGAACTTTTGAAGAATTAAGCCTTTTATATGCCGATGATACAAAAACTGATGCAATTATAAATCCCACTCCCGACTGCAATCCAAAGAAAAAATAATCGGAAAGACTTGTATTTTCCGGATTTTCATGAATCAGATACAGCGTTCCGATTACTGCACAGTTAAATGCTGATATGTGAATATATTTTTTCAGTCTGCCGTAAAGCTTTTTGCTTGCAAGCCACAGAATCAGCAGAACTCCGAGATATATGAAGCCTGTTATCAGAACATATACAAAAAGCCGGAAATTTTCAAAATATCCTCCGAAAAATCTCTCGGCAAAATATGCTCCCGCTGAACCAATCGTTGTGAATATGCATATTATAAATGCTGTTGCTGTAAAATTACGCCGGTTCTTTGCGGATATAAATACAGTACTTGTACCGAGTGCCTGTGTAAATATAAGATTTCCGGCAAGCTGTGAAAGAAAAACTGTTATAAGAAACATATATGACTATTCCTCTCCTGCTGTAGAAGATGAACGGATTTTACGGTAAATTCCGCAGAGTATTCCGAGAATGATAAATCCTCCGAAGGGAAGTCCCGCTGACGGAATTGTTATATCAATATCCATTACCTTATTATTTATTGTCCCATATGCAATAAGCTCTCTCAATGCTCCGGAAACAAGCATTACAGCATCAAAGCCCAGTATATAGAAAGTCAGGTTTCCGATAAAGCTCTTGAAATCAAGCCCCGTAAATCTGTTCTGAGTCTGATATACTACAAGGGAATTTACTGCTATAAGCGGAAAATATATACCTATTCTCCCGACAGCTTCGGGATAAAGAACTTCAGTAAGCCCCTTAACCGGAATATATATGAGCGAACTTACAAGGGCTGTCCATATTACTCTGACTGCATACGGAAGCTTTTCCGGTATAAAATGTGCGAAAATATCTGCAAGAAATGTTATAACTGAAAAGGCATAGACAAGTGCAACGGAATTGCGGAATGTTTCCGTACAGATTATAACAGGAGATATTATCATGCCTGCTGAAAGCACTGTATTGTCTCTGAGAAGACCGTCAGTAATATGAAGCTTTTTATCCGGCATTAAATTCAGCCTCCTCCGTATTCAATGATTTTTTTGATTTTTCATTTTTAGCTGTATCTGCACGCATCTGCATTGACTTGAAAACAAGTGCTGTCGGAGTCATTATAACAGATATTGCAGGAAGCATATTTTCCTTTGCCGTAGTCAGAATTATTGCATATGTAACGACTGCTGTAAAAAGTCCGTAGAAAAAATCATAGTAATTATTTATAGGTGCAACTCTTTTATCGGATACTATATATACAGCCGAAAAAAGAAACATATTTGTAGCTATAATATATTTCAGGGATTCAGCCCTGCTGTCGGACAAGGGGCATATATATGACATAAAGAGGATTCCGGATATTACACCGGTAAAAGCTCCGGCTGATACTGCCCTTCTGCACAGAAGAGCCGTTGCGACAACTATAAGCAGAAGTATGCTTACTGTCCCCATAGCTCCACGGAAATTTCCGATAAGCAAATCAAAATCCGATACATTTATATTTCCGGTATTGTTGAAATCATAAGAGAGTGAACGGGACAGCACAGCATTTTCTGCATTTATTTCAAGTTTTCTGTCCGGCGACGGATACATAAGAACCTGATTTTCCCATGATGTCAATGCAAAAAGATATCCGACCGCACATGGTGAAAAAATTATATTTTTACGTCCGCCGAAAATATTTTTTCCCACAATGACAGCAAATACACACGCCATAACCGGTATTCTGAAATCTATTGATGCCGGCATCATAAGAGCTATTGCCAGACCGTCAGCAAGCGACATAAGGTCATCAGATACATATTTCTTTTTCATAAACCATACTGAAACCCAGTCACATATAAATGATACACCCATACAAAGTCCGGCGATTATAAGTGTTCTTGCTCCATAATAGAAATAAGCCATTATCTCCAGAGAAGAAAGAGTTATTATCATATCAATCCATGAAAGGGTACGCTTTTTCTGAATATTCATCAGTCAACCGCTTTCCTGAGAGAATCAGCAGTTTCAGAAAGATTTTCAGAGCGGAAGAGATAGCTTCCTGATACAAGGATATTTGCTCCGGCTTTCTTGACAACAGGTGCAGTTTTATCATCTATACCGCCGTCAACCTGAATGTCAATATCAATATTATGCTCATCGGCATAATTACGGATTGCTCTGATTTTATTACTCATATCCATGAATTTCTGTCCGCCGAATCCGGGTTCTACAGTCATGACAAGAACCATATCGAGGTATTTCATATATGGAAAAACGCTCTCAGCAGGAGTATCCGGTTTTAGTGCGATTGCTCTTTTCACATCAGTTTTATATAATTCTTCAATAGTTTTCATAGTATCGCTCTGGCTCTCGATATGGAAGGTGATTATATCTGCACCGGATTCCGCAAATTCCCTTACATATTTAAGGGGGTTCGTTATCATAAGATGAACGTCAAGCAACATATCCGGTGAAAGCTTTTTAATGCTTTTAAGAACGGGCAGACCGTATGTTATATTGTTTACAAACACTCCGTCCATGACATCGAAGTGAATCATATCTACTCCGGCTTCAGAAAGCTTTCTGATTTCTGATTCAAGATTCAGCAAATCCGCACTCAGTACAGAGGCTGAAACTGCATAATTAGACAAAATTTCATCATTCCTTTGACTTATAATATTATACACTTATTATATAATATTTATATTGAAACGTCAATAACCTCTCAGAATTTTTTTGCGGTTTTTTTATTAATGCAGTTGTGAATCAGTTAAAAATAAAAAATATATTTTTGCTCTTTACAAATCTGTTTTATCGTGTTATAATAGTATCACCGTGTACTTGGATTCGGGCTTGTCCTCGACTTTTTCCCACCCGTTTCTGCGTTTGCGGAATACTATATTATTTTAAAGAGGTGCTTTTTACATGCTTCTTAAAGAAGAAAAAACTGCTGTTATTGAAGCTAACAGAACTCACGAAAATGATACCGGCTCTCCTGAGGTTCAGATTGCTATTCTCACAAGAAGAATCAATGACCTTACTGAACACCTTAAGGTTCACAAGAAGGACCACCACTCCAGAAGAGGTCTTCTCAAAATGGTCGGCCACAGACGTAACCTTCTTAACTATCTCAAAAAGAAGGACATCAACAGATATCGTGCAGTTATTGAAAAGCTTGGTATCCGTAAGTAATTTTTTACCGTCCGCAAAAAGGCAGAGGTTTTTTCGCTTCTGCCTTTAAGTGTTTATTTTTTGTCGTGCAACCGGAAAAGCTTTTAGCATTAAGCTGTGATTTTTTTAAATGAAGTCAGAGCTTATTGCTAAGGCTTCCCGATGCAGAATCTATTATACAGGAGGCTATCTATGTTTGAAAATTACAGAACCTTTGAAACTACCTATGCCGGCAGAAAGCTGGTCGTTGAAACAGGCAAGACCTGCGGTCTTTCAAACGGCTCTTGCTGGGTACACTACGGCGAAACTGTTGTTATGGCTAATGTCACTGCAAGCCAGAAACCCCGTGAAGGTGTCGACTTCTTCCCTCTTTCAGTAGACTATGAGGAACGTCTCTATTCTATAGGAAAAATTCCCGGTTCTTTTACAAAGCGTGAGGGCAAGCCTTCAGAAAAAGCTATTCTCACTTCACGTATGGTTGACCGCCCTATAAGACCTCTTTTCCCGAAGGATATGAGAAATGATGTATCAGTTGTAATGACCGTTCTTGCTGTAGACCCCGACAACTCCCCTGAAATTACCGGTATGATTGCAACTTCTATCGCTATTTCTATTTCGGATATCCCGTGGAATGGTCCTGTTGCCGGTATTTCCGTAGGACTCGTTGACGGCGAAATAGTTCTCAATCCGAATGTTCAACAGCGTGCAGAATCAGACCTCAATCTCACTGTCGCAGGCTCTGCTGAAAAAATCGTTATGATTGAAGCCGGTGCAAATGAAGTTCCGGAAGATAAAATGCTCGAAGCTATTATGACCGGCCATGAGGAAATTAAAAAGCTCGTCGCTTTTATCAGCGATATTCAGTCCCAGATTGGAAAGAAAAAGTTTGAGTTTGAATCTCAGGAAGTCGACCATGATATGTTCGATGCTATCGAAGAATTTGCTTCAGAGCGTATTAAATTTGCTCTTGATACAAATGACAAGAATATCCGTGAGGAAAGACTTGCTCCGATTGTGGACGATATTCACGCAAAATTCGATGAAGTATATCCCGAACAGATTCCCATGATTGATGAATGTATCTATAAGCTTCAGAAAAAAATAGTAAGAAACTGGCTCTATGAGGGTAAACGTGTCGACGGCAGAGGAATTGATGAAATACGTCCACTTTCCGCTGAAGTAGGACTTCTCCCGAGTGTTCACGGTTCTGGTCTCTTTACATGTGGTCAGACTCAGGTACTCACAATAGCGACTCTCGGTCCCGTAAGCGATTCCCAAAGAATTGAAGGTCTTGATGAAGAGGATACAAAGCGTTATATGCACCACTATAATTTCCCGTCATATTCCGTAGGCGAAACAAAGCCCTCAAGAGGTCCGGGAAGACGTGAAATAGGTCACGGAGCTTTAGCTGAAAGAGCTTTAGAGCCTGTTATTCCTCCTGTTGAAGAATTTCCCTATTCTTTAAGACTTGTTTCAGAGGTTCTCTCTTCAAACGGTTCAACTTCCCAGGGTTCGATATGCGGTTCTACTCTTGCACTTATGGACGCCGGCGTACCGATTAAAGCTCCTGTTGCCGGAATCTCATGCGGTCTTATAACACTTCCCGACAGTGATAAATTTATGACTATGGTCGATATTCAGGGACTTGAAGATTTCTTCGGCGATATGGATTTCAAGGTAGGCGGTACTCACAAGGGTATTACTGCTATTCAGGTTGATATCAAGGTTGACGGACTTACACCTGCTATTATTAAGGAAGCCTTTGAAAAGACAAGAAAGGCTCGTATCTATATTCTTGATGAAATTATGCTCAAGGCTATTCCTGAACCAAGAAATTCTGTAAACAAGTACGCTCCGAAAATGAAGCAGACTAAGATTCCGGTTGACAAAATCCGTGAAGTAATCGGTCAGGGCGGAAAGGTTATCCAGAAAATTTCCGCAGAATGTGACGTAAAAATTGATATAAGCGACGACGGAAACGTATTTATCAGCGGTATTGATGAAGATAATGTTAAAAAGGCTCTCCAGATTGTCCACACTATTGCGAATGACCCCGAAGTCGGTGCGATTTACAGAGGCAAGGTCGTAAGAATTATGAATTTCGGTGCT
>JAQXFT010000211.1 GCA_029005335.1 Oscillospiraceae bacterium | reverse complement strand
ATTTCTGCAATTTTATTGGGATATATTGTATTTTTGCTGTCTGTATCTGCTATAATGTTTTCAAGGAGAGCTTCTGCCTTTTCGTTCCAGCTGAGAGAATTAAATATATCTTCACTCATTATATTTGATGACGCATATCCCACTGAAAAAGCCATGCTGTTTCTGAAAAGATTGTATTTCCCTGTGCTGTCAGTCAATGTTTCGCTATACATTGGATTGGATTTTGTGCTTATTCTGTATCTGCACCCCATAAGTATATTGAATATTTCATTATACGGCTGTGCTTGTAATGCATTGTCACGGCACTGATTTTCTCCTGATGATGTCTCAAACCTGAATTTTCGGAAATCCTGATTGCTTATTGATGAATATATTGTCGATGTATAGTATTCGTTTCCGTATACAGAATTTACAAGCTTCGGATTGTCATTTGCAAATCTGTAAAAGCTGTAATCTCCTGCAATAGTCCTTTCCGTAAGTTCCTGTATTTCATCTGAATAAAATTCTTCAATTTCAGTATGCGTTACAAAATTATCGCTCAGATTTACGGATATACAGCATACAAATCCGAATATCACTGCCGGAATATATCTTCTGAAATCCGTGAATCTGATAAGAAAAATCATTGATACAATCAAATCACACAATGTAAGCAATAAAGTCTTTTTACTGTTTCCGCTGAAAAGAATATACGAAATTACAAACAATATCATTACTGCCGAAATCCTGAATATATCTGTTTTCTGGATTCTGTTTCCGCATAAAATCAACGCCAATGGTATAAACGGTATAAGTATCTTTGAATCAGCATAGAGCTTTCCGTTCAGAAGATATACCATTAACGGAAAACACATTATAATCAGAAATATCCACGAAAGTATTTTTCTGTGCTTTTCATCAGAAAATATTCCTGATATAACTGATATAACGGATATTCCCATAAGTCCCATGGAATACGGACTGTAAAGCATATAATCTGCATTTGCATGCGGAAAAATAAGTTCTGTTATATTCAATGATGATGTTCCGGCCTCCCTGCCGCTTAAAAGTGTAAACAGTACCGGAATCCACATAAAGCCTGATATGAGTATTCCAAGAAATATGTACTTCAGTGTTCTGAAATCTGCTCTGATATGCTTTTCATATGAATCATATATCAGATATATGAATATCACCAGAAATGCACTTATGCTGAAATAAAAGCTTACAAGCATTATACAGCAGGAGCATACCGCAAGAATAATTCTGTTTTTCAGACGGCTCATATCTGTACATACCAGAAGTGAACATATCAGAAACGGCATATACTGGATAAACATTATATGCCTGTGACTGTGATATATCAAAGGTGCGGAAAACATAAATATCAGCGAAATCAGAAACGCTTTGCGTTCATTAAATCTGCTTTTAATAAATTTATAAAAAAGAATACATGATACATAGACAGATAATATACTGACAATCTGTATATAGTCTGACATTCTTATCCATGGCATAAGATATGCCGGAAAATACAGAGGATTGAAAATTCCGTAATACGCAAGATTATATATATTCTGACCTCCGCCAGGCTGTAACGCAAAATCCGGAAAAATATCTCCCGTAGAATAAAACCTTGTCCGGAAATATTCCGGTATCGCAAAATGCTGATTTATCCAGTCCGTCTCTGAACCCCATACACCTGCTCCGCTGAAAATAAATATAATCGTAATGGTAATTATAAATATTAATGTAAGCATAAATTCATAACGGTATCTCTTTATCATTTTAATCCTCAGCTCCTCTTATGTCAAGATTATAATATCAGATGTTTCTTATTACTGATATGATGTATTTCTTAACTTTTTCTTAATATCTGATTTTGTGTTTTTCATACAAAATTCATGTGAAATCACTTGACTTTTTTTGAATTGTATGATATAATTACCAAAGACATCAGCATATATGATACTTCGCAGGACAGATTGTCTGTGCAATTTATCCAAATATAATATTTATGCTGTCAGAAGGGAATTATAAATATGTCAGAATTTTCAAGAAGACTTCCGGTATATCTGCTTCTGGATTGCTCAGGCTCTATGACCGGTGAACCTATTGAGGCTGTCCGTCAGGGTATAAAAGCACTTCTTTCAGAGCTTAAAAGCGACCCTCAGGCTCTCGAAACCGCATATATATCCGTTATAACTTTCGACAGCTCTGCACGTCAGACTGCTCCGCTTACTGAACTTATGCTTTTTAAAGAACCACAGCTTAAAGCCAGCGGTGCTACTGCACTCGGAGGTGCTTTAAACGTCCTCATGGACTGTATAAATTCTGAAGTACGTAAATCTACTGATACTCAGAAGGGTGACTGGAAACCTCTTGTTTTCATTCTCACCGACGGTTCTCCGACTGATACAGAGGAATTCAGAATCGCTGTGCAGAAAATAAAATCCGTAAAAACTGCTAATATAATCGCCTGTGCAGCAGGTTCAAATGCTAAAACTGAATATCTGAAACAGATTACCGATAATGTTCTTATGATGAATACGCTTTCTGCCGGAGACCTTGCAAGCTTCTTTGCATGGGTTTCAAGCTCCGTAAAAGTGTCATCACAGAAGCTCGACCAGAAGCCGGGCGGTGAACTTATGCTTCCGCCACCTCCTCAGGGCTTCGTTATAGTTCCCTGACCGAGGTCTGAATCATGAATGAAAATATTCTCAGAAATATTGCCGGAGATTTTGTTGAAAAATACAATACGCTTGATGATTCGGCATCTGCTGACGAAATCAGAGACGTTGTCGGGAATTTTATAAAAAAATACAATGTTCTTCTGAGAGATGATTTTCTGAATCATACTGCCGGTATGTGGAAATATATTCCCGTTCCGGAAAATGAACCCGAACCCTTTCCGGAATATAAATCCCTCAGACTCAGTCTTCCTGAGTGCAGTATTATTGCCTCAAGAGTAAGAGGAAAAAAACATAAGCACGAAGGTACTAACTGCGATGACTGGTTTGAAGTTTCAAATTATGGCAAAATAGTATGTATTGCCGTTGCAGATGGTGCAGGCTCAAAAAAATTCTCAAGAATCGGAGCAAAGATATCCTGTATGACTGCCGTATCTTCTATGAAAAAGCTTCTTGAAAAGCTTTTCATGGAAAATAACGGAATATATGAGAAGCTTTCGCTTCCTCCTGATAACCCCGATTTTCTGGAGACTTGCAGAATATTTGCCGGAATCGTTCAGGAATCAGTTATAAATGCTTCGGAGTCGGTTGAAACTGCCTTTCAGTCACGCTCACAGATAAAAGAATATTCCGGTTTTCTCGGACGTCAGCTGAAGCTTAATGATTTTGCCTCAACACTTCTCACATCTCTCGTAATACCTGCCGGAGATGATTCCGGTGAGTATATTATAATAAGCTGTCAGATTGGCGACGGAATATCTGCTGTTATAAATAAAGATAATTCCGTAAAGCTTATGGGTGAACCCGACAGCGGTGATTTTTCAGGCGAAACGGATTTTCTTACATCTCCGCAGATGAAAAATAAAGACAATCTTCAGAGCCGTACAAGAATTTCAAAATCTCCGGCAGGTCTGCTTCTCGTTATGACTGACGGCGTAGCTGATGACTATTTTCCAAATAATACTCAGCTTCTGCGTCTTTGCTGTGACCTGATTCTTAACGGAATTATTCCGGATTTCTTTAAAAAATCCGGAAATGACAGCGTTCCCGATAATATCCCCGAGCCTGTCGGATATGCGTGCATAAATGACAAGTCAAAAAATATTCCCCTGCATTATACGGACAGAATATGCTCTCTGCTGGATATGTCCCTTGATGAAATCTGTGAAAATAAAAATATACTTTCCTCTGTGAGAACTCAGAGCAATGAAGCTCCGGAGGAAATGCTTGAAATGTGGCTTGACAATTATTCTGAAAGAGGTTCTTTTGATGACCGTACCCTTGTTATTGTCAGATTTCCGGAGGAAAAATCATGAGCCATATTGCAGAAGCCATTCTTTCAAACGGTAAAAAGCTTTCATACGTGATAACCGAGAATCCTCCTGCCGGCAGTATGAAGCATACTTATTTTACTCCGGATAAAAAATTTGCCGTACAGTTCTTTAATAACTCTGAAAATGCTCTTGACCCTAATCTGCACAGACGTATAGAATATATAATCGGAAAATATAATCCTACACTTTCGGAGGAGAATGGCGGTGCTAAAGGAAATACTGAAAAATCTGCCGAATATTTTTCAAAAAGATTCTGCTGGCCTGTAGCCGTCGTAAAATATCCGGAATTTGGAATAGTATGTCCGACATATCCCCCTAACTTTTTTTTTAACGAAAATTCATCGGAATTTATAAATCTTAAGGGCAAGGACAAGCGAAGCAGCTGGTTTACCTCCAGAAACAGAAAATATCTGAGGGACGAAGAATGCGGTAATTTTCGCTCTATGCTGAAAATGTCCCTGCTTCTTGCACGCTCTATAAGAAGGCTTCATCAGGCAGGACTTGCTCACTCTGATTTGTCCTGTAATAACGTCCTTATCGACCCGAAGTCAGGGGAATGTGTTGTTATTGATATAGATTCCCTCGTAGTTCCGGGAATATTTCCACCGGAGGTTGCCGGTACAAGAGGATATATTGCTCCGGAGGTTCTGGCTACTTCAATGCTCTCTCCAAGTGACAGCAGAAGAAAACTCCCCTCCGCCCGTACCGATTTGCATGCCCTTGCGGTGCTGATTTATGAATATCTGCTTCTCAGACACCCTCTTATAGGGCCTAAAATATATTCCAAAGCATCGGCTGAGGAGGACGATTTTCTTGCAATGGGTTCAAAGGCTACTTTTATTGAAAATCCCTATGATACAAGCAATCGCCCCGATGAGCTTGGAGTTGTAATAAATGATTTGGGTGAACCCCTCGAAAAGCTTTTTATTCAGGCTTTTGTAAACGGTCTGCACAATCCCGAAGAAAGACCTTCTGCTATGGAATGGGAAAGGGGAATTGTAAAAAGCTGGAATCTTCTGCATAAATGCGAAAATCCGGATTGCCTTGCAGAATGGTTCATTCTTCATGATACCCGGAATCCGGTATGTCCCTTTTGCAGACATCAGGTGCGTAAAGATGATATAGTCAGATTTCACCTGAAAAGCAGACTTAAAGGAAGGAACGGTCAGTGGACTGACTGCGGAATTGTCGATATACACGATAATATGCGGTTGTTCAGATGGCATCTTTTCTCAAATGCTTTTCCCGATGAAAAGGCTGAATGCACTCCGGTGGCTGATATATATAAACGCAGTCAGCAGTATTTTCTTATAAACAGGGGTCTGAGGGGTCTGACCGCACCCGATGGCTCTGTTGTTCCTGAGGGGCATGAAATAAAGCTCTGCAACGGCTCGGTTTTCAAAGCCTCACAAGATGAAAATGCCCTGCTGATTTCAGTTACAATCGGGAAATAATTTTTACTGAAAGGAACTTAACATGAAAATTCAAGGTCTTAATGACGAACAAGTCCGTGCTTCCAAAGAGAAATACGGAGACAACCGCATGACGGAACAGCAGTCCGAAAGCTTCTGGTCAAAGCTTAAAGACAATTTCGGCGACCCTATGATTAAAATTCTCTGCGTCGCTCTGATTATAAACGTAATCTTTGCTTTTCTCGGTCAGACGGAATGGTATGAATCTGTAGGAATCGCTCTTGCAGTTCTGCTTGCAACACTCGTTTCTACTTTCTCAGAATACAGAAACGAAAATGCATTCCAGAAACTTCAGGAAGAAGCCTCACAGATTAAATGCAAGGTCTACAGAAACGGCGAAATTATCGAAATACCAATTGATGATATCGTTGTAGGCGACTGCGTTCTTTTACAGTCCGGAGATAAAATTCCGGCAGATGGTGTTATAATTGACGGTCACATTCAGACCGACCAGTCTGTACTTAACGGCGAATCCAAGGAAGCTGAAAAGATTCCGATTCCTGAGGGCTGGCAGGATACAGAAGAAGCTATGGATTTTCTGAATAAATTCAAGGTGTTCAGAGGCTCTGTAGTCTGTTCCGGAAACGCTGTAATGCGTGTTACAACCGTAGGAGACAAATCAGTATACGGTCAGATTGCAAAGGAATTGCAGATTGATGAAGACCGTGAAACCCCTCTTAAATTAAAGCTCGGAAAGCTTGCAAATCAGATAAGTATGTTCGGATATATCGGAGGTGCAGCTATTGCAGTAGCATTTATGATTCAGAGAATCTTTTTAAATGGTACGCCTGTAGCTGAATATTTCTCAACATGGATGAATCCTGTAAATGACCTCGTTGAAGCCGTCATGCTTGCCGTAATTATCATAGTTATGGCTGTTCCGGAGGGTCTCCCTCTTATGATTGCAATCGTATCCGCTCAGAATATGGGCAAAATGCTTAAAGAAAACGTCCTCGTAAGAAAAATATCCGGTATCGAAACTGCCGGAAGCCTTAACATACTTTTCAGCGATAAAACAGGTACTATAACAAAAGGTCAGCTCGAAGCTGTTACATTCGTTGACGGTCAGGGAAATGATTTCAAAACCTTTGATGATGTCAGGGGCGAACTCGGAAATCTCCTCTATATGAGTGTAAGACACAATACAAGTGCCGTTCTCAGCGGTGACAAGGTTGTCGGCGGTAACGCAACCGAACGTGCTTTGCTTGGATTCCTTAAAGGAAAATCAGTCAATGCAAATGTAACTGTTACAGACAGCATACCTTTCAACAGCAGTAACAAATATTCCGCATCGACAGTAAGCGGTGACTATAACCTTTCGCTTATAAAGGGAGCTCCTGAAAAAATCATCAGCAGATGTAAATTCTGCTACGACCAGAACGGAAAGAAAATTCCTTTTAAATCAGAGGGTTCAAAGGTATCCGCTAAAATCGATGAACTTGCAAGCCGTGCTATAAGAGTTCTCGCTCTTGCCGAATGTGACGGAAAAATTACTGACGACGCTCTCCCTGACGGTGACTGGACTCTTGTCGGAATTATTGGTATCCGTGACGAAGTAAGACCCGAATCAATTGACGCTATTGCACAGGTTCACAAAGCCGGTGTACAGGTTGTTATGATTACCGGTGACAGAAAAGATACTGCTATGGCTATCGCTAAAGAAGCCGGACTCCTCAAAAATGAAAGCGATATCGTTCTTACATCTGATGAACTTGCTAAGCTCAGCGATGATGAACTTAAAGCTAAACTCCCGAATATCCGTGTAGTTGCCCGTGCATTGCCGAGTGACAAGAGCCGTTTCGTACGTGTTGCACAGGAACTCAATCTCGTTGTAGGTATGACAGGTGACGGCGTAAACGATTCCCCTGCCCTCAAGCGTGCCGATGTCGGATTTGCTATGGGCGGAGGTACTGAAGTTGCCAAGGAAGCAAGCGAAATCGTTATTATGGACGATAATTTCAAGTCTATCGAAAAAGCTATCCTCTACGGTCGTACAATATTCAACAGCATAAGAAAATTCATAGTAGTCCAGCTTACAATAAACGTTGCAGCGGTTCTTATTTCGTTTATATCTCCTCTGCTCGGAATTGCAAA
>JAQXFT010000210.1 GCA_029005335.1 Oscillospiraceae bacterium | reverse complement strand
CAAAAGCTTGAAATATCTCAGATATTCATAAAAAAACGGGCGGACTGATTCCGCCCGTAAATATATCAAAACGAAAGGTAAAAATATGATTGAAAGTTTTATCAGAAACAATCCCGATTTTGAAACTCCGTGCTATATAATTGATGAAAAAAAGCTTATTCAGAATCTTGAAATTCTCCACGGCGTTGAAGAACGTACAAACTGCAAAATACTTCTCGCACAGAAAGCCTTTTCCTGTTATCATCTCTATCCGCTTATAGCTAAGTATGTAAGCGGTACAGCGTCAAGCGGTCTTTATGAGGCACGTCTCGGATTTGAATGTATGGGAAAGGAAAATCACGTATTTTCGGCGGGATACCGTGAAAGTGAATTTGATGAAATTCTGAAATACTCAAATCACATTATTTTCAACTCTTTCAGCCAGCTTGACAAGTACCGTGAAAAAGTTCTGAAAGCAGGGAAAAAAATCGGATTGCGTATAAATCCCGAATGTTCAACACAGGAAGGCCACGAAATTTATGACCCTTGCTCCCCGAAATCAAGGCTCGGAATTACTCTGAAAAATTTCCGCCCTGATGATTTACAGGGTGTAAGCGGTCTGCATTTCCATACACTCTGCGAACAAAATTCCGACGATTTGGAAACTACTCTCAATGCCGTTGAGGAAAAATTCGGAGATTATCTCAAAAATATGGAATGGATTAATTTCGGAGGAGGTCATCATATTACACGTTCCGACTATGATATTCCACGCCTTGAAAAGTGTATCAGGCATATGCAGAATAAATACAACCTTGAAGTATTTCTCGAACCGGGAGAGGCTTTCGCACTGAATGCCGGATACTTAATAACAAAGGTTCTCGATATTACCGAAAATGATATGCCAATTGCAATCCTTGATACATCAGCTTCCTGTCATATGCCCGATGTCCTTGAAATGCCTTACAGACCACCGCTGAAAAACTCCGGAAAAACCGGTGAGAAAAAATATTCTTACCGTCTCGGCTCTCAGACCTGCCTTTCCGGAGATGTTATAGGAGAATATTCCTTTGATACTCCCCTTGCAGTCGGTGATACACTGATTTTTGAGGATATGGCTATTTATTCTATGGTAAAAAACAACACATTTAACGGTATGCCCTTGCCGTCAATAGCAATTCTTAAATCCGATGGCTCTTTGAAAGTTCTTAAAAAATTCGGATATGATGATTTCAAATCACGCCTTTAAAAAGGAGAAATTAAAAATGACCATTAATGAAAAGCTTATCGAAATATTCAATGATACCCTTAAACAGTGCAGAGAGAATCCGATTCTGAAAGCTTCCGTTGAATCGGGAATAGAAAATTCAAAGATGTACGATTCCGGATTTCATACGGACAGAAAACCGCTTTATGATTCCTGTAAGATAACTGTTGTAAATGACAGAAGTCTTACTGTTGCCGAACCGCTTGCGGAAAAATACAATAAGGTTGCCGTTCTCAACTTCGCTGACCCTTTCGAGGCGGGCGGACTTGTAAAGTGTGGTGCAATTACTCAGGAGGAATGTCTCTGCCGTTGCAGTACCCTTTACCCTGTAATTTCAAATCAGAAATTTGATGATTTTTTTTATAAATATCACTCGGAATCAGATAATCACAGGTGGCTTTCAGACCGCATAATATAGTCCCCTGATATGACGATTTTCAAAACCGATACTATTCTTCCGGAAATGCGTGAAAATTTTTTCAAAGCCGATATTATAACCTCGACTGCCCCCATACTTACCGACAGCAATTTCGATAAAAATACACTTCTTAAAGTTCAGAAGTCAAGAATAAGAAATATACTTCAGTCTGCTATGGATAACAATGCTGATTCGATAGTGCTGGGAGCTTTCGGTTGCGGAGCTTTCAGAAATCCTCCCGAAATCGTTGCACAGGCTTTCTATGATGTAATCATAAGCGAAAATTATAATTACTGCTTTAAGGAAATAGTCTTTCCCGTACTTGTAAACAATAAGAGAGATGAACGCAATTATAAAGTATTCTCCGAAATGTTCGGAAAATAAATTTCAGATATTTCTTGTTTTAATGCGGTAATTTCCGCTCTCCATAAAAA
>JAQXFT010000209.1 GCA_029005335.1 Oscillospiraceae bacterium | reverse complement strand
TTTGAGCTTATCTGTATCATCACTTTCAAGACCTGCTAAGAATACCGCATCGGCAAGATAATAGCGGTTTGTTGTATAAGGGTCGCCTTTTTCAGGAATTGCCGTGTGATAGTCACGCATAAGCTTTCCCTCATGGTCTGCCCTTATTCCGAATTTCAGCCTGTTAAGTTCTTCCGGCGAATCCTCACGGGAATACCCCATTGCGGAAGCAATCATACCTATTACTCCGCTTTTTGTCGGGAAACTCAATGTTCTTCTCACATCAAATTTTGAATCCGTTCCCCATGACTGCAAAGGAGCTGAAAGGCGAAGCAATAAAGTTGACATCATTTCACCTCATCTGCCATATATTCTTTAAGCTTTTCAAAAAGCTCCGTCAGACTGACTTTTTCTGCACCTGAAACACCGTCATATCCGATTACAAAGCTTTTTTCGGGATTTCCGCAGTAATCTGAATATACTTTTTCTGCATTTTCAAAAAGTGCATCAGCAGAGGGCTTAACGTTGCCTTCCCTGCTTTTTACCGGTTTTTCAAAAGCTCCGGAAAGATTTACCGGCTGGTCTTTTCTTATTGTGACATATACAACATCGGGAAATGTTCTGTTTGCATAGGAATTCTGACTTCCTGTAGGCATAGAGCAGATAAAAGCCTTTGCAAAGCCTGCTACTGCCTCCGCAGTATCAGAACCGATACTCTTAAAAAGTTCTTCTGCGTTTACAGTTGCATATCTGTAAAGGGTTGCGGAATTAAATTCCTTTGTGCCGAGATGTCCCGCACCTGCATTATCAGCCGGTGAACAGTCATCTACTGCTGTAAAGTAATCGTATTCATTCTGTATGGCATGAGTTGATATACTGTGTGCAACCTGTGACGATGCATCTACATTAAGCTCTGCATTATTGGCTAACATTCTTCCGAAAAGGGCTATATCTATTGACGGAGACGACTGGAGGGCTTCAACATAAACTTTTTGAAGATTTTTATCCTTTTTACCTTTTTTATCTTTTTTGTCATCTTTATCATCTTTATCATTTTCATCGTCAGAAATAAGTTTTGCAAGCTTTTCAGCCTGAACTGCACTTATAAAGAATAATGCATCTGTTACATCTTTTCCGTCTTTGCTTTTTTTTATTTTAAGTCCGGCATTTCCAAGAGCTTCAATTGCCTTTTTTGTGGCATCTTCATCACTTATTTCAGGAGATATTTTTTTCAGCGAATCCGCAACAAGCTCAACAGCATATTTTGTCCTGAAGCCCAGATTCCTGTCACTGAAAATATCGTGAAACATCTCTCTCATAGCGTGCTTCCAGCACTGGCTTGAAACTCTTGCTCTGTTTACTCCGCCATATACTGCTGTTTTAGGTCTGCCTGTGTCGTCACGGTTTATACAGCTCGGCGGAACTGTCTGTATAACGTGGAAATCTACATATAATCTTTTCTTGTCCATTATTTTTCTTCTCCCTCGTCTTTCTTATTATTTCTGCAACGGTAAAAATCCCTTGCCCATGAAAGCTTTATTTTAAATGAATAATCTGAATCAAATAAATAAAGCTCCTTTGCAAGACGTGCATAATCAAGCTTTATGCCTTTGTTTTTCAGAAGCTGAATAATTCCCCTCAGATGATAAGATATATCCTCCTGTGTAACTGATGTTGCAACAATATTGAGCCTGTTAATAATACGCTGATAGTCATCTTCATTTTCAACAAGCTGTGATACTGCACTGCCGAAAGAAATATCTTTTTTTTGCATACTTTCATCACTGCCCTGACAATGAAGTGCATACAGTGTCAGGGCAGTATATACCGCCCATTCAGCAAATGACGGTTCATTTTTTCCGAGAAGCTCTTCCGGCATTCTGTCGAATACAATCCCCCAGAGTTCGGGAAGCTCTCCGACTTTTTTTCCTGTACCCCGTCGAAGCTCCGCCATAATGCCTTTGCCTGCTCCTGTATCCGCTATGCTTTCAAGATATTTTATTTTTCTTTCCGTATAGTTGTATACCATATCACTTCTGCTCATTTTCATCACCTGCCAGTTCAAATATTTTTCTGATACTTCCTGCGTATCTGTTGAAAGCGTCCGCTGACGAAAGAATATATTTATTATCTTTCTTTGTATCCTTTTTTACATATCCGAATATAGTTGATTCTGATGTATATGACAACATTTCTTCACCTGTCCTGAGAGCTATTCTTAAAAGC
>JAQXFT010000208.1 GCA_029005335.1 Oscillospiraceae bacterium | reverse complement strand
TGCGAAGATTTTCTGAAATATCTTGAAAATTTCAGGTTTACATGTGATGTATGGGCAATTCCGGAGGGTACTCCGATATTCCCCAATGAACCTATAATAACGGTACGTGGCGAAGCCATTCAGGCACAGTTTATTGAAACTATGATATTGCTGACAATCAATCATCAGAGCCTTATTGCTACAAAGGCAAACCGAATAGTTACCGCTGCTGACGGCAGACCTGTAATGGAATTTGGTTCAAGGAGGGCTCAGGGATATGACGGTGCAATATACGGAGCAAGGGCGGCATATATCGGAGGTTGTGCCGGAACAGCCTGCACCATATCTGACAGGGATTTCGGAGTAAATGCCCTCGGTACTATGGCTCACAGCTGGGTACAGCTTTTCCCTGATGAGCTTTCCGCATTCCGTGCATATGCAAAAGTATATCCTGATAGCTGTACACTGCTTGTTGATACCTATAATGTACTGAAATCAGGTGTACCCAACGCTATAACTGTTTTCAAGGAGCTTGAAAAATCAGGTCACAGGGGTGCAGGAATCAGAATTGACAGTGGAGATATTGCATATTTATCCAAAAAAGCAAGAAAAATGCTTGACAGTGCAGGATTGGAATATGTAAAGATAGTTGCATCAAATTCACTTGATGAATATATTATCCGTGACCTCATATCACAGGGGGCAAAAATAGACAGCTTCGGAGTAGGTGAACGTCTTGTAACCTCAAAGTCTGAACCCGTATTCGGCGGAGTATACAAGCTTTCTGCTGTTGAGGAAAACGGAGAAATTATTCCTAAGATAAAGCTTTCTGAAAATTCAACAAAGATTACAAATCCCTCATATAAGGAAGTATGGAGACTTTTTGACAATTCCTCAGGAATGGCTATTGCTGATGTCATAACAGTTGCCGGAGAAGTCATTGACGATACCAAGCCTTACGTTATATTCAATCCCGAACAGACCTATAAACGCAAAACCCTTACAAACTTTACTGCAAAGAAATTACAGGTACAGCTTTTCAGAAAGGGCGAATGTGTCTGTAAGTTACCGGCTATGCCCGAAATACGTCAGTACTGTAAGGAACAGCTTTCGCTGATATGGGACGAAGTAAAGCGTTTTGAAAATCCGCATGAATATTATGTAGACCTTTCGCAGAAATTATGGGATATAAAAAATAATCTTCTTAACAAATATTTCAATTGATTTTTCTGTAATTTTATGATATAATCTTTTTATATCAAAAATACAGGAGGATTTGACACAAAATGAATACTATCGGAATTATAGGTGCAATGCCCTCGGAGCTTGCTGATATACGCAGAACTCTGGACAATGCCGAAATCGTAAAAAAATCGGGATTCGATTTTTACATCAATCACGTAAACGGAAAGAAAGTAATAAATGCCTGCTGCGGTATAGCAAAGGTAAATTCCGCACTATGCACACAGGTGCTTATTGACAATTTCGCTCCCGACTGCATAATCAATACAGGCATAGCAGGCGGTATGAATAATAATGTAAAAGTCTGTGATATTGTAATATCAACAGAAGTTCTTGCTCACGACCTTGACCAGCATTTTCTGACGGATTATCCGCCCTATTGCGGAATATTCAGGGCTGATGAAATGCTTATCGCAAAAACAGAGGAAATCTGTAAAAGCTCTGGTATAAATTCATTCAGAGGAAGAATAGTTTCAGGTGAAGCTTTTATTTCAAGCAATGAAGTCAAAAAGGCTATACAGGATAAATTCAATCCTTATGCCGTGGATATGGAAACTTCTGCAATAGGTCACTGTTGCTATTTAAATGACATTCCTTTTGTAAGCGTGAGATGTATTTCAGATAATGCTGATGATGACGGTGCAATGTCATTTGATGAGTTTGAAAAAATCGCTGCAAAGCGTGTTGCGGAAATAGTTCTCAGGGTGGTTGATGAGATATGAAAAAGAAGATAATTTCAACTCTGACAGCCGGAATCGTTATGATGTCTGCCGTAAGCATATTTCCGTCATATGCTGAAAGCGTACCGCTCTTATATTTCAAATCCGGAGAAAGTACCGATATAATAAAAGTATCCGCTGAAGATGTTGCAAACGGTGACGTTTCAGTCAGAATCGGAATGTACATAGATGATTCTTCAAATGATGTAGGAGCTTTGAGACTCCGCTGGAAATCTGACAGCGAATATATCACTCCCGGAAATCTTTTAAGCCCTTTAGCAAGCATATATGAGGAAACAGAATATACGCTTTCAGACGGAACAGCCTTTACATCAACAAAGCCCCTTACTTGTTTCGGAAAGGTTACAAACGGAAAATACGGATTTCAGGGACAGTTTATAATTCCCGACAAGCCCGACGAAACAACAGGACGTTCCGGAACAGCATACTCGATTTCATATCAGTCAGATATGAAAAATGCTGTAAACTGGTTTGACGGCGATTCAGATGCATATATGATTAGCGATTTTGATGCCGTAATAAAACAGGGAACGCCTGACGGCTTATATAAGGTGTACTATGTTGAACCGGCAATAAAAGATATAGATTCCGTAACTGAAGAAGAATGGAACAGTGTCGAAAAGGGAATATCATATGGTACATATTATTCAAGTGCAAAGGAATTTCTCCCCGATGTAAAATCAATTACAATTCAGGTTGGCGAACCCTCTGCAACAGGAGATGTAAATCAGGATAGTATAATAAATGCCTCTGACTCTTCATTAGTTCTCAGTGCATATGCAAGTTTTTCAAGCGGTCAGGGATATGGTCTTACGGAAAATCAGTTAAAGCTGGCTGATGTGAATCATGACGGAACTGTCAACGCATCAGATGCAAGCCGTATACTTGAATACTATGCAAATATTTCAAGCGGAAAAGATGACAGCCTTGAAGCCTGATTATAAAAAACTGTATTTCACCGGCGTACTGCTGTAATTGCACAAAATACAACTTGATTTTTTGATTTTTCTTGTAGTAAATTTAGATTTTTAAAATACTGCCTTTTTTCTGAAAGTTTAAGGCAGTATTTTTTGATTTTATGACTTTTTTCTCAGAATATTCTTTGAATCTTAATAAAAAATGCCGGTCTGGTTTTTTTTCTAAAGTGAGGAAGATTTTATCCCTTTAAAACGCCCTTGACAAACCTGATAAATTATTATAAAATTAAGGCGTTAATTCAGTCCGTTTATGGATAATAGTAATGTGTAAAGGAGATGCTGAACCGGAGACAAAAACATAGACAAATGCATATAAATGCTGACATATAAAATCAGACAGAAAAGAATATCATCATGATATGATATTCTCCTGACACAAGCGGATAGTGCAACAGATTTTATATCCGAAGATACCAGAAATTACGACAGCCATGGTATAGTTTA
>JAQXFT010000207.1 GCA_029005335.1 Oscillospiraceae bacterium | reverse complement strand
CAAGCCCGGCAAGGACGGCAGACTTTATGCTATCAACCCTGAGAACGGCTTCTTCGGCGTTTCTCCCGGAACTAACGAAAAGTCAAACTACAACGCTCTTGCTACTACCAAGAAGAACGCTATCTTCACTAACGTTGCTATCGATAATGATGATATGACTGTATGGTGGGAAAAGCTTACTAAGAATCCGCCTGTAAATGCTACTGAGTGGAAGGGTGCTAAGGTTAACGGCGTTGAATATACCTCTGAAATCGATGAAAAGACTGGCAAGAACAAGACTCTTGCTCACCCGAACTCAAGATTTACTGCTCCTGCTGAAAACTGTCCGTGCATCTCACCTGAATTCAATAATCCGGAAGGCGTTCCGATTTCTGCAATCATCTTCGGCGGAAGACGTGCTTCAACAACTCCGCTTGTATATCAGTCATTCGACTGGACTCACGGAACTTATATCGGTTCAGCTGTTTCTTCTGAAACTACTGCTGCCGCTACAGGTGCTGTAGGCGTACTCCGTCACGACCCTATGGCTATGAAGCCATTCATCGGTTACAACGTAGGCGACTACTGGGCTCACTGGCTCGAAATGGGCGAAAAGCTCGGAGACAAAGCTCCTAAGATTTTCAACGTTAACTGGTTCAAGCAGGACGAAAACGGAAACTTCATGTGGCCGGGCTTCGGTGACAACATGAGAGTCCTCGACTGGATTATCAAGAGATGTGAGGATTCTGTTGACGCTGTTGAAACTCCTATCGGTTATCTTCCTAAGCCTGAGGATATCAACCTTGAGGGTATCGAAGACGAAGTAACACCTGATGTTCTGGACAAGCTCCTCGCTGTTGATACTGACCTCTGGAAGAAAGAAATCGCTGAGATGAGAAGATACTATACTGAGGATATTGCAGCTAAGGGCGGAAGAGTTCCTGAAGCTCTTATGAATGAACTTGACAAAATTGAAAAGAAACTCGGTTAATCTGTGATTTTCCCTCGCCCGCCGTTCACCGGCGGGCTTTTTTCATCGTCTGATAAAAACCGTCACAGCAAATAAAATTAAAAAAGTTATGGACAAATTAAACAAAATATGATATAATACTGCTGATGATAATTATTATTTGATATGAAAGGAGTAAAATATGCTTCATGAAAAATCATGCGGTGCTATAGTATACAGAAGATTTCACGGAAATATTGAAATACTTCTGATAAAGCATATCAACAGCGGTCACTGGTCGTTTCCTAAGGGACACGTTGAGAATAATGAAACCGAAATTCAGACCGCCAGACGTGAAATAAAAGAAGAAACTTCCATAGATGTCATAATAGACCCGACGTTCCGTGAAACTGTGACATATTCTCCCAGACGGGATACCCTGAAGGTTGTTGTATATTTTCTTGCAAAGGCTAAAAATGTAAATTTTTCGCCTCAGGAGGACGAAATCGCTGAAATAAGATGGGTGGATATCGCCCACGCTACAAATCTTCTCACATATGAAAACGATAAGACAATAGTTGCAAAGGCTAAAACAGCCATAAAAAACAAACACTGAAAAAAGGGCAGATTTTAAATTATCTGCCCTTAAAATATATTATATATATTCGGAATCTCACTTGCCTTTGTGTGAATCAGTATGTTTTTAAGCTCGGCAAGCTCTGCGGAAAGCTCATCATTATCAGTTTCAATAAGCGGAATTATTCTTATATAGCAGTTTTCAATTTCTGAAAGCCTGTCTCCCCTTATTATAAATATCGACTCATTATGAAAGGATTCCCATTCAGAATCAAACTGTCCGGCATATTCAAGAGCCTCTGACTTATTTTCAATATTTTCCTGAATAAGCTCTGTAAGCTCTATAAGCTCATTGCACCTGACTGATATTCTGATATTGAAAAATATTCCAAGAGATACCATTGCGGTGAGAATACTTATACTTATTATTACTCTTTTCATATTATCTGGGATTCTCCCTTCCGGTGTGATTGTTTTCAACTATATAGTATTTTCCGGTTCTGTCGGCAGTCATTATGAATATATCCTTAACTCTGATTTGTTTCTTTTTAAGAATACGGTCAAGCCAGTATTTTGTCAGGTTCATGGTTTCAAGAGCCTTTTCAAGCAATTTTCCGTCTGCGATAATTACCTGCGGAGGGTCAACAGCTTTCGGATTAAGATTAAGGTCTTTTCTTGCCGGAGTATCATATTCCGGCTTTTTCATTACGGAAAGGCTTCCCGTAGTTTCAACTATGGCATATTGAACCTCCTCCAGAGAAAATATATCATTTCCTCTCAATGAAGTCATAAGGTCATCAACAGAATAACGCAGGGATTTCATAACTTCACGGTCGAGCTTTCCGTCGCTTATTATAATTTTGGGTCTGCCGGATACTATACAGCGTACTTTCGGAAATTTCAGAGTTACCCATGACATTATAACTTCAAAGCATACGAGTGCAAGTACCGGAGCTACTCCGACCGCAAGAGGTATATTCAAATCCTCAAGCACAAGTGTTGCTATATTTGATACAAGAATTGTTATGACAAGCTCTGACGGCTGAAGCTCTCCGAGCTGACGTTTTCCCATAAGTCTTACTGCAAATACAACTGTAATATATAATATCGCCGCACGTATAAGAACTATACTCACTTAAATTCCCCCACTTTGATTTTATGTTTATTTTTCCTCAACGGCGAAATTTTATGCATAAAAAAACGATACCTGCATGGCTTCACAGCCGGACAGGTATCATTAAAGAGAGATAAAAGATATAAAATTAGAAAGTTTCATGATAATTTATTTCAGGCTGTTGAGCTTTTTAAAGGTATCAACTATAATATCTGCACAAAGCTCATCGCCAAGCTCGGAACTGTTGAGACAAAGCTCATACTGTTCTTTGTCGTGCCATACTCTTCCGGAATTGGAATTATAAAAAGTTTCACGGCGTTTATCGGATTTTCTGAGAAATGTTTCAGCCTTTTCGGGGCTTATTCCATAATCTTCTATTGCACGTTTTATACGTTTTTCCTTGTTACCGTATATAAAGACTCTGAAGCAGCCTTCATTTTCGAGTATATAGTTTCCGCATCTTCCGACGAGTACGAAACTTTCCTCTTGTTTAGCAAGATTTCTTATTATATCGCTTTCCATGATAAATACTTTATCTGAAAGAGGCAGATTATCCTCATATGATTTATTTACATTTGATGCAAGGAGAAGCGAATACAGGAAGCTTGTCGGAACTTTTTCCTCGGCATTTTCAAGGGATTCGAGAGGAAGACCGCATTTTTGTGCAGTCATTTCAAGTATCTGGCGGTTATAGCAAGGAATGGCAAGCCTGTCAGCAACAAGCTTTCCGATAATACTTCCACCGCTTCCGTACTGTCTTTCAATAGTAATAATTCTCTTTTTCATTTTAATGTTATCCCCCGCAAACTAATTCTCTGATATTATTATAACATATTCTCTATAAAAATCAATATATTTTTGAAAGATATTTATAATATGTATAATTTTTCTGCATTATGCACAATAATAAAAGCCCGTATTCAGTTATATTGACGGACTATTTTTTTTTCATTTTAAGTAAAAGAAACGCTACTATAAGAGTAAGGACTATTGACAAAAGGCTTGGAAACCATGTTACCGCCATAGGAAGTCCTTCTGTATTCATACCATAGAAGCTGTAAACCATAGTAGGAATTGCCATTATAACTGTTATAACAGTAAGTCTCCACATTACGAAGTTAAGATTATTTGATATTACTGATGAAAAGGCGTCCATCATGCTGGAGAGAATACTGGAATATATATTTGACATATCTATAGCCTGCTTTATTTCAATCAGAACGTCCTCAAGCAAATCCTGGTCTTCATCATATAATTTAATAACTCTTCCTCTGTAGATTTTTTCAATGGTAACTTCATTGGCTTTAAGTGACGTGGAAAAATATACAAGTGATTTTTCAAGCTCAAGCAGCTGCATTATAAGTTTATTTTTCATAGCGTCATGAAGCTCCTGCTCTGCCCTTGATGAAATCTTGTCAATCTGTTTAAGATATATAAGGAAAAGTGTTATAATTCTTAAAAGAAGCTGTAACACAAATCTTGTTTTCAGATTTGTACTCAGATTTTTTATAACTCCTCCGGTAGCCTCTTCAATAATACGGCTGTCCTTTACTGATATTGTAAATACATAGTTTTCAGTAATTATAATACCGATTGGGATTGTATAGAAAAGAAGTGTTTTTTCCTCATCAACTTCTGATACAGGTGAATCGACTATTATAAGAGTCTGATTATCCTCACGCTCTATACGAGATGTTTCCTCATCATCAAGTGATGACCTGACAAATCCGCTGTCGAGGCCATAGTCATCAATAAGCTCCTTTATCTCCTGAGGGCTGGGGTCTGTAACCGAAACCCAACACCCCGACACCGGAGAATCAAGCTCTCTTATTCTGTTTTCAAAGGTTTTATAGAATTTTATCATAATTACTCCTTTCGCCGACGGCGAAAAGAAATATCAATCACTTCCGCCTTGGCTCTCAAGATTTTTCCGTATGCCCACAGGGGTCGGGATTCATATAAAATACACCTCCTGAAATTTCAACATATACTTATTATATCAGAAAATATACTTTTTTACAAGTAAAATTCAGGTAAAATCAAAAAATTATTCTCAGAAATTTTTGATTTTTTATATTAGTCTGTCACAGAATTTTCATAATAATGGTTTATATTATAATCAGATTAAAGAAAACCGACGGGGAAAATTTTTACAGGAAATCGGTGATATTATGAACAATAACTATAAAAACTTTTTTGCATCGGCTATGATTTTTTCAGTTCTGGCTTCAGGCTGTTCGGATAGTGGAAACAGTTCAGAATCTTCAGAAATTATTCAGACAACAACAGAAACATCAATAACAACTACAACAGATGAAAAATCTTCAGAGGATTCATCAGAAGATGAAAAATCATCTGAAACAGCTCCCGAAGCTGTACAGCTTTCGGTAAATTCTTCCGGATATGAATGTAATCTTACAGATATATTCTCCGAAAACGACCTCAATCCCATATATTCAGCTGAAAATCAGATAATATTAAAAAATGATTCGATAGATATAAAGGGCAAGGGAA
>JAQXFT010000206.1 GCA_029005335.1 Oscillospiraceae bacterium | reverse complement strand
ATATCTTTCAAAGAATGCCATTTTATCTTTTCCGTATATCGGGGATTTTGCACCGCACCACAGATACCACATAAAATCACAAGCCTTTTCACGGGATTCAGTTCCATATACTCCGTAATATGCTTCTCTTGCAATTTCGTTTATGCAGTCAAGGAGAGCTTTTCCGGAATAATTTTTCCCGTTTATGTTCATACATTCAAATTCTCCGTTTTCGTCCATAGGAATACAGCCGTGATAAAGAAGATTGTTATTGCATATCTTATACATACTTCCATAGGAATACAGAAATTTTATATGTCTGTTCAGCTTCTGGCTGTGTCTGAAAGACGCTGAAAGTATATTCATCAGTTCATCTTCCTGCTCTGTAAGCTCAAGAGGATTTTCCGGATTTACTGTGGGAAAATTACTGTCTTTAAGCTTATAGGATTTTCCGTTTATATCTATAGTTCCGGCTTCAAAATTCACTTCCGGCAGAAGATTTCTGTAACTCATATCATATTCGGGGTGTTTCCGGATAAGCTGTCCCTCAAGCTTGCACTGTATTATTGTTATAGCCTTGTGCATTTTTGCGGTGAGAGTTGTCTCAACGGAATCATATTTGTTATAGTCAAGAAGATGAGGCATAAATTCAGTGCAGGGGTCATCTTTATAAACTTCATTTGCAAATACTGACAATGCCCTTAAATTAAGTCCGTAGCCGTCCTCAAGAACATCAAATCCGTTATAGCTTACGGCAATTCTGACTACATTGGCGATTAATGCCTTGTTTCCGGAGCAAGCTCCCATCCATGATATATCATGATTTCCCCACTGTATATCCACATCGGAACGCTTCATAAGTTCGTCCATAATAATATCCGGACGTGGACCTCTGTCGAAAATATCTCCTATTATATGAAGCTTGTCTATTGCTATTGCCTGAATAAGATTGCATACCGATACTATAAAATGCTGTGAAATTCCGGTTTCTATGATTGATGAGATTATCTCGTCATAATAAAAATCCTTGTTTATATCATCAGTAACATTCAGAAGCTCATCAAGGATATACAGAAAATCCCTGGGACATTTTTCACGTACCTTTGAACGTGTATATTTTGCGGAAACACTTTCGCATACAAGAATAAGACGGTATATGGTTATTTTCTGCCACTCATCAGTAAGCCCTCCGGAATTTTCAAGCTCCTTGATACGTCTTTCGGGATAGTATATCAGATATGCAAGGTCTTCACGTTCCTTGCTTGTAATACTCTTTCCGAAAACCTTGTCAATTTTATTCTTTATAAGTCCCGACGCACTTTTCAGAAGATGAAGAAAGCTTTCATATTCACCGTGCAAATCGCTGAAAAAGTATTCCGTACCTTTCGGAAGGCTTCTTATTGCATTGTAGTTTATAATTGCACTTGCCGCTGATTCGATATTCGGATACTCCTTTGATAAAAGCTTTAAGTATTTTAATTCCAATTCAATTCCTCCAGTCCATGTTATAATAATATAATTATAATTCAAAAAATATTTTCAGTCAACAAAAAAAGGGCGGAAAAACAAAATTCCGCCCGATAAAAATTATTTTTTTGTTTTTTTGCTGTTATCTGATTCTGGTGCTTTCGGAACAGTATATATAGGCTTTACAGGCTTCTGTCTGTTTTTATAGCATACAAAGGCATATATGCAGATAAGTATATATATACCGCTGAGAACTGATGATACTATTATTGCATTTTTAAACCATGGTGATTTTATAAATGCAGATGCTGCATAGAGATTGTATTTTGATGATGAACGTTTTACATCAGATACCGCTACAAGGTTGACTGTTCCGAGAGTTTCTCCGGAATACTTCAAATCTACTGTTCCGAGATTCTGCCCCTTTGATACGGGAGCTTTTATCGAATCGGGGCAATGAGTTTCCGGCTTTACAAGTGCAAGGTCTATGCCGTCATACCAAAGATAAGTAAATTCCTTCTCCGGCTTTACAAGAACATAATCAACATTTTCACCGAGTTCGACTTCTATTTCGTCAATCTCAATTGAATCCGAAAGCAGTACCTGATATGAAAAGTGATTGAATATCCAGTCAAAAATAATTTCAGCGTCGTCAAGATGATAGAATTGTCTTTCGCCATAGGAATCGGTAAACGGTGATTTCATCAGGACAACAAGATAATTGTTTCCGTTCCTGCTTCCGATAGTTATCAGATTTCTGCCTTCTGCTGATATATTTGCTGTTTTTATTCCCTTCACACCGCTGTAATAGTATTCTGATTCGGGGTCAGTCATAAGGTTGGAGTTAGTCCATTTCCATGGGTCTTCGCCCTCATATATTACATGCCTTTCGGAATTGGAATGGCTGGGAGTGTGCTCCTGACGGGTAGCGATTTTTTCAAAATGCGGTACTTTAAGTGCATATTCGGTAATAATTGCCATATCTCTTGCTGTTGTACACTGAGCTTCATCATAAAGACCGTTTGGATTTGTAAAGTTAGTAGCAGTACAGCCTATTTCCAGTGCCTTCTGATTCATCATATCAACAAATCCGGAAACACTGCCGTTTCCGAAATGATATGCCAGAGTCTGTGAAGCCTCAAATGATGATGTAAGCATCATTGCAGAGAGAAGGTCATCGACTGTAAGCACGTCCCCGTCATAAATATCGCCATAGCACAAATCCATATAGTATTCGCTCGAGTACAAATCAGAATATACATCTTCTTCGATTGTTATTTCCTCATTGATATTATTACAGTTTTCAAGTACGATTATAGCCGTCATGATATTTACAAATGCTCCGGGAGTCTGCTGGGCATCGGCATTTTTTTCATGTATTATCAAATCTGAATCCAGATTTATTACAAGTGCCGATTCACTTTCTATCTGTGATGTAAGCGGAAAGTTAAAAGCCTGGGATTCGGTTTTATTTAAAAAGGGTACTAATGCGGTAACTGCCATAAGAAACGAAAGTATTTTTTTCATATAGAAACATCTGCTACTCAAAATATGGACAAAAATACCCATATTGAGAAAATTCCTGCTTCAACCTGTATGCTTTTGTCCTAAGACTACTCACAAGTTCTTGTACAGTTCACAGGCGTAAATTCCCGTATAGCCTACGGTACATACTTACATCAGCTTGATTATGCTATTCTGTAAGTCCGACAGTCTCTTAAATTAAGACTTGCATTGAAATCCCTGTCTGCCGTATATCCACATTCTGAACAAGTATATATTCTGTCTGATAACTTTAAATCAGACTTAACACAACCACAATTGTGACAAGTTTTGCTTGATGGATAGAAACGGTCAGCGATTCTTAACTCAATTCCATATTCATTACACTTTGAATTTAACTTTGTTCTGAACTCAAAGAACTTCTGTTGTGCAACTGATTTGGAGAGATGTCTGTTCTTCATCATTCCTTTGACATTCAAATTTTCAAGTGTTATCCACATTGGCTTGGTTTTCACCAATTCGGATATTGCCTTATTGATATAATCTGTTCTTATATTGTCAAGTCTTTGATGAAGTTTCTGTACCTTTAGCCTTTGCTTCTGGATATTCTGTCGGGTAGCTACTCCTTTCAAATTTTTATTTTGTTTTTTATAGCTTTCGTATTTTCTCGAAAGTTTTCTCTGCTGTCGTTTCAGACTTTTTTCAAGTTTTCTGATACGAACAGATTTATTGATATTTTTATAAGTTTTTCCATTTGAACATATCGCAAAATCTTTTACACCCAAATCAATTCCGATTCCGAAATCATTTAAAACAGGTTTTTCTCTTTCTGGCTCTTCTACCAGAACAGAAACATAATATCTTCCTGCTTTCATGGAAACAGAACCGCTTTTTATGATATGCGTGTTTGAATTTGTCGGTATATAGCCTTTTTCTTTCAACCTTACCCAATCCAGAGTGGGAATTTTGATTCTATGACGTTCGCAG
>JAQXFT010000205.1 GCA_029005335.1 Oscillospiraceae bacterium | reverse complement strand
TTTCGTTATTCCGGACGATGTAGGCGGACGTTTTTCAGTTCTTACAGCAGTAGGACTTCTTCCGATTGCCGTTGCAGGCTGTGACATTGATGCTCTTATGCAGGGTGCTGCAAAGGCTCAGGCTGATTTTACTGCCGATTTTGACAATAACGACTGCTATAAATATGCTGCTCTCAGAAATATTCTTTACAGAAAAGGCAAGTCTGTTGAACTTCTCGTTTCCTATGACCCCGCATTCGTTACTATGGCTGAATGGTATAAACAGCTTTTCGGCGAGAGTGAAGGCAAGGATAACAAGGGTCTTTTCCCTGCATCTGTTGTATTCTCAACTGACCTCCACTCAATGGGACAGTATATTCAGGAAGGTTCAAGACTGATGTTCGAAACAGTCGTTGACATAAAGAAGCCTAAGAAAGACCTCTTCCTCGAACCAGATGAAGCTAATCTCGACGGTCTGAATTTCCTTACAAATCAGAATATGTCAATCGTAAACAGAAAGGCTTTTGAAGGTACTGTACTTGCACACACAGAGGGCGGAGTTCCTAATATCATCATAGAAATTGACGATACAACTGAATTTACACTCGGCTATCTGATTTACTTCTTTGAAAAGACCTGTGCAGTTTCAGGATATGTACTCGGAGTAAATCCTTTCAATCAGCCCGGCGTTGAAAGCTATAAGTCAAATATGTTTGCACTTCTCGGAAAGCCCGGATATGAAGACCGTAAATCTGCTCTTGAAGTTAAGCTCGGCTGATTATACATGAAAATTAATATAAAGGAGTAATATATATGATTAAACTTATTACCGGAAAAAAAGGTACAGGAAAAACCAAGATTCTTATCGATATGATTAACGATGCCGTAAAATCAACTAACGGCTGTCTCGTATGTATCGAAAAAGGCGAAACCCTCAGACGTGAAATCAGCTATAAGGTAAGATGGTGCAGCGTTGAACAGTTCAACGTAAACAGCTTTGACAGCCTCTATGGTTTCGTAGCTGGTATGCTTGCAGGAAACTATGACATAAAGGAAATCTTTATCGACGGTATCCTTAAAATCTGCGGATATGACTTCAATATGCTCGGCGAGCTTCTCAACAAGATTGATAAGCTTACAGGTGAAGATTCAACGGTTGTATTCACTATTTCCGCAGACAACTCAGAGCTTCCTGAAAGTGTTACCAGATTCATAAAGTAAGACTCTTGAAAGGCGGAGAATATTCTGCTTCTCCGCCTAAAAAAATTTTTTTCAAATCCTATTGACAGATTGCTATTGTTGATGTATAATATAATTTGTAATGCTTCAGAGGTTCAGTGCTATGATTATTAATTTAAAACAGCTTTTTAATATTGTCGGTGAACATAAGGATATTGACTGCAATATCATGCCGGACGAGCTTTCAGGCTTCTATGGAGTCTCATTTGCATCGCCCGTCCATGTAAAAGGTATGATATGCAACAGGGCGGGAGTGGTCGGACTCAGCTTTTCAGCGGATTTTACTCTCCATATAGTATGCGACCGATGCCTTAAAGAGCTTGACAGAGATTATCATTACGATTTCAGTCATACAGTCGTTATGTCCTCAAACGGAAATAATGATGAATACATTGTAGCCGAGGCGGAAAGCATTGACTTGAATGATATTGTATCTATGGATTTGATTCTGGAAATGCCCTCGAAATTTCTCTGTAAAGAGGATTGCAAGGGGCTGTGCATGATGTGCGGTTGCGACCTTAACGAATCTGAGTGCAATTGTCTGAAATAATCTGCATTATTTCTTTAAAATAATGCTTTGAATAAGGAGGTGCCGGATAATGGCTGTACCAAAGAGAAAAACTTCTAAGGCAAGACGTGATAAGAGACGTTCAAGCGTATGGAAGCTCGATATGCCTGCTATGAGCAAATGCGACCACTGTGGTGCTATAAAAGCTCCGCACAAGGTTTGCAAGAACTGCGGTTTTTATAAGGGCGTTGAGGTTCTTAAAGTGGACGCTGAATAATTCAGTCGTTTTTCCTTATACGTGAGGAGGAGAGGAGGAGCAATCTTTCTCTCTTTTTTTATTGAAGCAGACTGCAATATCTGGGGGTGAAAAAAATTTCATGATAAAAATTACAGGCGTTATTGAAAATTCTCCGGCATACCAGACGCATAAAATAAACAGTGGCGACTACCTTATAAGCGTTAATGGTCATAATATAAATGATGTTCTGGATTATATGTACTACTGTGCGGAAAGCAGTATTTCCATGGTGCTTATGCGTAATGGCAATGAATTTACAGTAAATCTGCGGAAGAATGAATATGACGACCTCGGGCTTGAGTCCGGAAGCTTTCTTATGGATAAAAAGCGTTCATGCCATAACAAGTGTGTATTCTGCTTTATAGACCAGATGCCTCCGGATATGCGTGAAACTCTGTATTTCAAGGACGATGATGCAAGGCTTTCGTTTTTGCAGGGAAATTACGTGACACTGACAAATCTTGAACAATCTGATATTGACAGAATCATAAATATGAAGCTTAATATAAATGTCTCTGTACACACAACAAATCCGGAGCTTCGCTGTAAAATGATGAATAACCGTTTTGCGGGAGAAAAGCTTGAATATCTGAAGCAGATGACCGACGGCGGAATAAAGCTTAACTGTCAGATAGTTCTCTGTCCGAATCTCAATGACGGTAATGAGCTTAAACGGACTCTTTCTGATTTGGGCGGACTTATGCCGAATATTTCAAGCATTGCAGTAGTGCCGGTGGGCTTGTCAAAATTCCGTGAAAATCTTTATCCGCTTGAATGCTTTGATAAAGTCAGTGCCGGAGAAGCTCTTGATATTATAGCTCAGTTTCAGAATGAATTTCTTGAAAAATACGGCACAAGGCTTGTATTTCCGTCAGATGAATTTTTCCTTATTTCAGAGCGTAAAATTCCGGATTCTGATTACTATGAGGATTTTGCACAGTATGAAAACGGAGTCGGAATGCTCCGTTCAATAGAAGATGAATTTATGCAGGCTCTTGAATGTTCGGATTATGACAATCATAAGCGTAAAATTTCAATAGCTACAGGATATTCCGCATATAATACAATTAAAAAGCTTTCCTTACTTGCAGAGAAAAAATATTCCGGACTTGAATGCAGTGTATACAGCATACGCAATGATTTTTTCGGAGAAACTATTACTGTATCCGGACTTCTTACTGCTCAGGATATTATAAAACAGCTTGAAAATAAAAATTCCGGTGAAGCACTTCTTATATCTTCATCAATGCTGAGACGTGATACAGATATATTCTTAGACGATTTGACAATAAATGATGTTGAGGAAAAACTTAAAGTAAAGGTTATACCCGTTGAAAATGACGGATTTGCACTTCTTGATGCAATTCTCGGAATTTCGTTATAAAAGAAAGGAGACTGATAATTATGTCGTTGCCGGTAGTAGCAGTCGTAGGAAGACCAAATGTAGGGAAATCTACACTTTTCAATAAATTAATCGGTCAGAGGCTCTCTATAGTAGAAGATACCCCCGGAGTAACCCGTGACCGTATATACTCAAAATGCGAGTGGAGAAACCGTGAATTTATGATAGTCGATACGGGAGGTATCGAACCTCAGAGCAATGATATTATACTTTCACAGATGAGAAGACAGGCGGAAATTGCTGTTGAAAAAGCTGATGTCATAGTATTTGTTACTGATATAAGATGCGGAGTTACTGCTGATGACCACAATGTAGCAAATATGCTTCTGAAAAGCGGTAAGCCGATAGTTCTTGCAGTAAATAAATGCGATTCCCTCGGAGAACCTCCGCTTGAGCTTTATGAATTTTATAACCTCGGACTCGGAGAGCCTTTTCCGATTTCCTCGGCACACGGACACGGTACAGGTGATTTGCTTGATGAAATTTTCAGATATTTTCCTGATGAAGATACTGAGGATTACGGTGAGGATTATATAAAAGTAGCAGTAATAGGAAAGCCTAATGTCGGCAAATCCTCTCTTATCAACAGAATAGCAGGCGAGGAACGTGTTATAGTATCGGATATAGCAGGTACTACCCGTGATGCTACGGATACGATTATAGAAAACGAACACGGAAAATTTGTGTTTATAGATACCGCAGGCATACGCAGAAAATCTAAAATCAATGAGAAAATAGAGCATTACAGCGTTCTGAGAGCCTATATGTCAGTAGACCGTGCTGATGTGTGTGTTATCGTTATTGATGCCGAAACGGGATTCACGGAACAGGATTCCAAAGTTGCAGGATATGCCCACGAACAGGGAAAAGCATGCGTTGTAGCTGTAAACAAATGGGACGTTGTCGATAAAACTGATAAGACTATGCAGGAATACCGTACAAAGCTTGAAAATGATTTCAGCTTTATGTCATATGTGCCTTTTGTCTTTATATCAGCAAAAACCGGACAGCGTGTAAACAAGCTTTTTGAGCTTATAAAATATACCTTTGACCAGAATTCAATGAGAATTTCAACAGGTATGCTGAATGACGTACTTGCATATGCAACAACACGTGTACAGCCACCGTCAGACAAGGGAAAAAGACTTAAAATATACTATATGACACAGCCCTCTACAAAGCCTCCGACGTTTGTAACATTTGTAAACCGTGCTGACTTATTTCACTTTTCCTATCAGAGGTATCTCGAAAATCAGATACGTGAAACATTCGGACTGGAAGGCACTCCCATAAGATTTATAGTCCGCGAACGTGGGGGAAATGATAAATGATGATAATTATATCATGCCTTATAGCAGGAGTTATAAGCTATCTTCTCGGAAGCTGTAACTTTGCAATAATTATTGTAAGACTTCTCAAGGGTGAGGATATAAGAAAATTCGGAAGCGGAAATGCAGGTCTGACAAATACACTCCGTTGCTTCGGAAAGGGCTGTGCAGTCCTGACGCTTATAGGCGATTTGTCAAAAGGAGTTGTTGCAGTTCTTCTTTCACGCTGGATATGTTCTCTTATGAATGCCGGTATCAACGGGGGAGATACCCACTATATAGGCTATGTAGCCGGATTCTTTGCGATAATCGGACATATTTTTCCGATATATTATGGATTCAAGGGCGGAAAAGGAGTGCTTGTAGGAGTTTCGATATTCATAGTCACTGACCCGCCGACATTCGGAATACTGATTCTTATATTTATAATAGTTCTTTCAATATCAAAATATGTCTCACTGAGTTCCATAATATCAGCACTGTCCGCACCGTTTGTGACATTTTCTGTACATTGCTTCATACATCATACGGATATGAAAATTTCCCTGCTTTATGCAGTTCTCTCGCTTCTAATGGCATCAGTAATAATATATATGCATAAATCCAATATAGAACGTCTGAGAAACGGCACGGAAAATAGATTTTCACTGGGTTCAAAAAAATAACATCAAGGAGGAGCTGAAAAATGGCAAAAATATCTATTTTAGGTTCGGGAGGCTTCGGATTAAGTCTTGCGGTAATGGCTGATAAATCCGGTCATGATGTGACAGTATGGTCAAAATTTCAGAGCGAAATTGACAGCATACGTGCAAAAGGCGAACACGTTCAGAAGCTCCCGGGAGTACCGATTTCGGAGAGAATAAAGCTTTCAAGTGATATTTCATGTATATCGGGCTGTGATATACTTATTTTCGGAATACCTTCAAGCTTTGTAAGAAGTGTTGCCCGTGAAGCGAAGAATTATATCGATAATCATATGATTATAGTAAATACCGGAAAGGGCATTGAGGAGGGTTCTCTTAAACTTCTCAGCGATGTTCTGAGAGAGGAACTCAATTCCGAAAAAATTGTAATTCTTTCAGGGCCTTCACACGCTGAAGAAGTCGCAAGGGCGATTCCGACAACAGTCGTATCAGCATCGGAAAATATAGAATATGCTGAATATGTTCAGGAAACACTTTCAAACAGCGTATTCAGAATTTATATCAATAATGATGTCATAGGCTGTGAACTCGGCGGAGCTTTGAAAAATATA
>JAQXFT010000204.1 GCA_029005335.1 Oscillospiraceae bacterium | reverse complement strand
AGTAAACTATTACGGAAAGGCAGTATCTTTATTTGATGTATCAAGAGGAAGCTTTATGCCGTCCCCGAATGTTGATTCATGCGTTATAAGAATAGATGTAAACAAAAACTGTTCGCTTGAAAAAGATGCAGAGGATTTTTTCTTTAAAATAGTAAAATGCGGATTTGCTCAGAGAAGAAAGACTATTGCAAAATCAATATCATCGCAGATGAATATTGAAAAGTCAGAAATTCAGAGTATTTTAAAAAATATGTCACTTTCCGAAACTGCAAGAATAGAACAGCTTGATATGAATGAGCTTATAAAGTTAAGCGAAAAGCTCCGAAACAGCATATAAAAATTAAAATATACACAAAAATACAAATAATACATTAATTAAAACGACATCTTTTTTGAATCTTTTATGATATAATAAGGTTTACAAAAAAACTATAAGGAGATAAAAGAGATGTTGAAAGCAAATGTCAATAAAAATTTTGAGATAATATCCGGAGCGGTTTTGTCGCTTGCCGGCGGATTCCTTATTGCTGGAGCGGAAATCAATGGCATGACTTCATTTATAGGGGCATCTGTATGCGGTTCAGTGAGTCCCCTTAATTCTACAGCGATTCTTGTGGGAAGTCTTTTCAGGCATATAATTTCAGGAAATCTTCACAAAAATATTATAATTATCTGTGCAATGATATTTATAATTATGGGAAAGCTTTTTACTATAAGCTTTGATAATGCTGTCTGGAGCGGAACGGCTACGGGAATATCTGTATTTGCTTCAAGCCTTATTGTATCGGCAATAATAGGTGAGTCGATATTTAAAATATTATTTTATCTCATATATAGTATATTTTCAGGGTTTACGGCATATTTTTTAGTAATATCAGGGGAGAGCCTCAGACGGCAGAGAGTAATAGACCTGAAATCCGGAATAAGCTTTGCATTTGCAGTAGTTTATGCTGTAATGCTTTCAGCACTCACTTCATTTGACCTTGTATTTGTAAATCCGGGAAGGGTGCTTGGCATAGCAGTAACACTTGTTGCCGGTTATCATTATGGATATATGGGAGGCGTTCTCTGCGGAGCAATTACAACCTGCGGAATATTTCTGTCATCAAAGGATACCGGTATGCCTTTTGTGCTTTTATCAGTTGCCGGACTTGTTTCAGGATACATACACCGGCGGAGTATGGGAGCAACAGCTGTATTATTCAATGCTTTAAGCATACTCTTTATTATAATGACGGGACAGACCGATTCCATTATACCTTGTGTGTGCGACCTTGCACTCGGTACGGCACTTTTTTTCGGAATATGTCCGAATGTGTCGGATAAATGGGTAGTTACGGGAAAGGGCAGGGACGGAACAGAAGATATAATCTCATCAAGAATGGAGTTTCTTGCAAGCTCAATATCTGCACTCAGAGATGATGCAGAGAGAATATCAAATCTGCTTTCAGAAAATTCAGTTAAATCAGATGCGGTTGAAGAGCTTAGTGAAAGTATATGTTCCGATTGCCGGAATAAAACGATATGCTGGTACAGAAATTATGAGGACAGCCGTGAAGGCTTCAGAAAGCTTCTGAAATCAGATTCTCCGGAAAATTTTCCTCCTGAGCTTAAAGACTGTCTGAAAAAGCCGGAGCTTTCTGAGGCTGTAAGAAAAAACAGTATGGAACAGATTACTGCAAAGCTTATGGATATGCGTTTTTCCGAAAGCCGTAAGCTTCTTTTTGAACAGATAAAAGTTACAGAAGAAATTATTCTTTCAGCCGGTGAAAAAATAAATGTCCGTTACAGCGAGCCTATAAGCAATACAGTCCGCCTTAAACTCGAAAGATACGGATACAAGACTTCAAATATAATTGCATACTATAACAGCCGTAACAGACTGCTGATAGAAATTTATTTTGAACTTGAAGAAGCTCCGGCAAACTGTGTCCGCATATGTGATTTAATATCAGATGAACTTAAAATCAATCTTGATTTCACAGAGCCTGTGCGTTCGGGCAGAGAGGTAAGAATCAGAATTTTTGAAAAAACAAGATATTCACTTCAGAGCTGTGTGCAATCAATGTGTGCTTTAAATTCGCCTGAAAGCGGAGACTATTCCGAAATATTTACTGACGGTATCGGAAACAGCTATGTTATACTTTCTGACGGTATGGGTAGCGGAAAAAGTGCATCTCTTGAATCAAAAATGGTTGTCAGTATGTTCCGGAAGCTTATTGTAAGCGGTGTAGGGTATCTTTCTGCAATAAGGCTTATAAATTCAATAATGCTTAATAAGTCAAGAAATGAAGCCTTTGCAACTCTTGATGCCGTTAAAATTGATATGGATACATGCGGACTTGTAGTCATCAAGTCGGGAGCATCTGCTACTCTTATAAGACATAAAAGTCAGGTTATAAAGATAACTTCCCCGACGTTCCCAATCGGAATAATTCAGCAGGCGGAAGCCTTTTCATGTGAATATGAATTTGAACGCGGTGATATAATTATAATGCTCTCTGACGGAATAAGTGAAAATGAGTATCAGTATATAAAGGAACTTCTCCTGCGAAAGGACGACCTCAAGCAAATTGTAAGTGAAATCTGTGATAAATCCGAAAAATTCACAGGCGGAAAACGACGTGACGATATAACAGTTATAGGACTGAAAGTCGGTCAGGGTTAAATTTATGTTTATTATATCAAAATAATATATTAACATTAGTGTAATATATGTCAAATTGCACATAATTTACAGTTTGAAATTGTTATATTATCTGAAAAATCTGCTTTAAAGTCAAAAAGACTTGAATAATTGACAGTTTTCTGCTAAAATATGAATAAGGCAGGATTTGTTGGAATTTAAGCCTGCGGTAGTATTCAATTTGGCAAATTCAGTAAGAAAGGAAAAGTTACTGGCATAACAATATTGCTTAAGCATTTTGTTATGTGTACCCGTGCGGTAACGGGAAATTTACGCCTTCGGAGTGTTATGCCAAACATGAGTAAATGATGATTTTTTTCACATTAAAAATGGACACGTTGAACAAGGAATAAAACATAAAAGCTATACTATAACTTTTTATGCATTTTCAGTAACGGAATAATATGAAATCAAATAAAAAATCCAGTCTTAATGACTTCCCGCTGTATCTGTTCTATAAGGGTAAGAATAACGAAACTTACAAGTTTTTTGGCGTTCACTCTGTTAAAAAGGGCAGAGGCTTTGCTCACCGTTTCAGAGTATGGGCTCCGAGAGCCTTGTCAGTTTCAGTTGTAGGCGATTTCAATAACTGGGACAGAACCGCCAATCCTATGGAAATTATAGCTGACGGTGTATGGGAAACTACTGTATCAAAGCTTAAACAGTATGACAGCTATAAATACAGTATCGAAACACCTGACGGAAGAATTATTCTTAAATCTGACCCTTACGGCAGACATTTTGAAACACGTCCGGGAACTGCTTCAAAAATTTATGAAAGCTCCTTTGAATGGAATGATTCCGAATGGTTCGAGCAGAAAAAAGATAAAGTCGTATATAAAAGCCCTATGAATGTATACGAAGTACATATAGGCTCATGGAAACGCAATGATGACGGAACTTTCCTTAATTATGTGGACTTTGCAAAAAAAATAATACCATATGTCAAAAAAATGTCCTATACGCATGTTGAATTTATGCCATTGACTGAATATCCTTTTGACGGTTCATGGGGCTATCAGGTAACAGGATATTTTGCACCTACTTCAAGATATGGTACTCCCGATGATTTTAAAAAGATGATAGAGCTTTTCCATGCAAACGGTATAGGCGTTATTCTTGACTGGGTTCCGGCTCACTTCCCGAAAGATGCAAGCGGTCTTTATGAATTTGACGGTACTTGCTGTTATGAATATACAAGCGAATACAAAAAAGAACACAAGGCATGGGGTACCCGTGTATTTGACTACGGCAGACCCGAAGTTTGCTCATTC
>JAQXFT010000203.1 GCA_029005335.1 Oscillospiraceae bacterium | reverse complement strand
TGCTTCAGTGGACACAGGCGAATTTGATGCAGAAACATCTATGAAAGAGCTTTCTGAACTCGCTGAAACTGCTAATGCTGAGGTTGTCGGAACAGTGATTCAGAAAAAAAGCGAATATGATTCCGCAACGTGTATGGGTTCGGGACGGCTTGAAGAATTAAAAGGACAAATTGAAGAATTGGGAGCGGAGCTTCTCATATTCGACCATGAGCTTACAGGAGTACAGACACGAAATATTGAAAATATTGTCAATGTACGTGTAATAGACAGAACTACCCTTATACTTGACATATTCGCTCAGAGGGCAAGAACCAAAGAGGGAAAATTGCAGGTTGAGCTTGCACAGCAGAAATACAGACTTCCGAGACTTACCGGAATGGGAACTGCTTTATCCCGACTGGGAGGCGGAATCGGTACAAGAGGACCGGGTGAAACCAAACTCGAAACTGACAAGCGTCATATCCGAAAAAGAATATCATATCTCGAAGAAGAACTCCGAAGCCTTAAAAAACACCGTGATTTTTCACGTTCAAGGCGTAAAAAGGACGGTATACTGTGCGTTGCAGTCGTAGGATATACGAATGTAGGAAAATCAACTCTGCTTAATGCACTCACTGATGCCGGAGTGCTTGCTGAAAACAAGCTTTTTGCTACTCTTGATATAACTTCACGTGCATTGGAGCTTCCTGACGGCAGAAGCGTTATGCTTATAGATACGGTCGGACTTATAAGCCGTCTGCCTCATAACCTCGTTGAAGCCTTTAAATCTACCCTCGAGGAGGCTTCTTCGGCAGATGTAATACTTCATGTACAGGATTTATCATCTCCATATATGGACGAACAGGCAGAAGTTGCAAGACATCTTCTTTCGGAGCTTGGCTGTGACGGAATACCTCAGATAGATGTCATGAATAAATGCGATATTGCACTTAATTCCGATATGGTTTTTGAAAATGCTACAACAGTTAAGATAAGTGCAAAAATGAAATACGGCTTTGAAAGACTTCTTGAATGTATATCGGAAAATCTCCCCGAGACCTCACGCCGTATGGAGCTTCTTATTCCTTATTCCGATACTGCTTTTATCAGCAGAATCCGTAATGAAGGTAAAATCTTTTCCGAAGAATATGCGGAAAACGGAATAATGATTGATGCCCTTGTGGATATAAAGCTGATAAGTCAGGCGGAAAAATTCATAAAAATCAGATAAAATTACCGAAAATATATTTAAAACAGCTGAAAAGCTTGAAGAATAAAATTCAGCAAAAAAGTTACAGAATGTTATTTTATTGCCGAATTGTTTACAATTTGAATACAATCATCTGAAATATTAAGTTTGTATAACTTTAATGGTTGACAATTCCGATTTTTGCTGATAAAATAAATATCGGACGATAATTTTATATACGTCCGGTATTTTATTTTTACTAAAGGGGAGTGAGGTTGTGAAAAAGAAATTCTGTTACAGGTGCATGAAGCAATATGACGAAATATATAAAGTTTGTCCTGACTGCGGATATGACAACGATTCCACTTACAATAATATGTATCTTGCTCCGGGAACTGTTATTCATGACCGTTATCTTGTTGGAGTGCTTATGAGCTTCAACGGTGAGGGTGCGACTTATATCGCATACGATACAGCAATAGAATGTAAGGTTCTTTTAAGGGAATATATGCCGATTAATCTCTGTTCAAGAGCAGAAAATTCATCTGCTGTAAGTGTAAATTACAACTATCTTGCAAAATATAAATCCTTTATGGCTGAATTTACCGACCTTAATAAAAGTCTTGCAAAGCTCCGGAATAATACAAGTATAAATCCGGTGCTTGATATGTTCGCCGAAAATAATACAACATACATAATCTTTGAGTATATAGAAGGCTGTAAGCTTATTGATTATCTCAAGGAAAATGCAGGGGAGCTTACATGGGAACAGGTTGCAAAGCTTTTTCCACCGCTTTTTACTACAATCGGTATAATTCACAATGAGGGAATAATTCATCGTGCCATAAGTCCGGATACGGTATATGTGACATCAAAGGGAGAGATAAAGCTTGCAAGCTTCTGTATTTCATCAGTCAGAACTATAGGAGGAGGTCTCGAACCTGAGCTTTTCAGAGGTTATGCAGCTCCTGAACAGTATTCAAGCAATACAAGCAGCCGTCAGGGAACATGGACTGATATATATGGAATATCTGCAATTCTTTATCGTATGCTTACAGGCTGTATGCCAACCGAATCTGTAGAGCGTGCTGAAAGTGATAATCTTTGCGAACCATATGTATTGAATCCGGCTATTCCCCGTCACGTTTCAAGAGCCATTATGGACGGTCTTAATGTTTCGGGTACAAATCGTATACAGACAGTTACAGAGCTTGTCACACGCCTTTTCAGACCGATGGAAAATGATTCTGAACCGCATATCAATACTGTATCATATACAAGACCTGTTTCTCCTCAGAATACAGCGAATACAGCATATAATAACACTTCAGGGATAAATCAGGGATATACTGAAAATATTACTAAAATCCGTCCGGCATTTGATTCCGGAAATCATAATGTCAATTATGATAATTCCGGCTATGATTCTGACTATAATGATGACATTGATACTGAAAGCGAAAATCATGACGAATACGAATATGAAAAAGTGAATACTCTCGACCGTATAAAAATTCCCGTAATAATAGGAATACTTCTTATGGCAATACTTATGATTCTGGGAATAACTCTTATGCATATTCTTTCACCGCCGGCTGAAAGTGATGAACAGTCATCAGGTGAGTATGCATCAATGGTTGATAATGTGATTGAAGCTACAACATCAGAATCAGAAGATTCTGAGCCTGTCACAGAGGATAATCTTGATGCTGTAGTACCGGATTTAATCAACAAATTCTTCGAGTTTACATCATCAAAATATGAGGGCTTCATATCGCTTGAGCCAGAATATGAATACAATGATGATTATGATGAGGGACAGATTTTCTGGCAGGAGTTTGAAAGCGGTTCATTCTTCCGTACCGGAGATACAATGAAAGTAAAAGTCAGTCTTGGAAGTGCTTATGCAAGTATTCCCGATTATTCATCATGCAGTATCTCTGAGTATGAAACATATCTTCAGAATGCTAAAATCATGAATTATGAATTTGTTGAGGATAATTCAGATGAATATGCCCCGGTTGATACAATTACAGGACTTGCGGTCAACGGAAATACCGTCTATGCCGGAGACAAAATTGACAATTCAAAAAATGAAAAGCTTACAGTATATTATAAATCAAAGCAGATTGTCATTACTGAGGCATTCACAGAAGAAACAGAGGAAATTATTACAACCTCAGATTTTATCGTGACTGAAGAGGAAATAACTACGGAAGCTCCGGAAGAAACTGAAACAACAACTGTTGTTCCGGAGGAGACTCAGCCTCCTGCTGAGGAAATTTCTGATGAATCCTCCGAGGAGGAAACAATTCCGCCTCCGCCGGAAGATGATGAAAGCTCTGAAGGCTCTGAAAGCTCCGATATAGTCGAATGAAAAATGACAGTTCAACAGTACCTTCCTGTCACTAAACAAAACCGGGACTTATAACTTATCATAATAAGCTATGCCGGTATGAAAAAAATACGGCATAGTTTTTTTATTCAAGGAGAAATTTCTATGTATATATTAAAATCGGAAACTACTTTTGACAGCTCACATTTTCTTTCCGGATATGACGGAAAATGCAGTAATCTTCACGGACATACATGGAGAGTGCTTGCCGAAATATATTCAGAAAAGCTTGTTTCAGAAGGTCAGTGCAGGGGAATGGTTGTTGATTTCGGAGACTTAAAGCATACTCTTAAAGCTCTTGCGGATTCCTTTGACCATACCTTTATATACGAAAAAAATACTCTCAGACCTGAAACTGTATCAGCATTAAGGGCGGAAAATTTCAGCCTTACCGAAGTTGATTTCAGACCTACTGCCGAAAATTTCGCACATCATTTTTTCGTAAAGCTTAGTGAAAGGAATTTCCGTGTAAAGCGTGTAAGCGTATGGGAAACTCCGAAAAACTGTGCGGTATATGAGGAATAGAAGATATGTTTAATGTCGCAGAAAGATTCATAAGTATAAACGGAGAGGGACAGAAAGCCGGACAGCTTGCAGTATTTATACGCTTTGCAGGCTGTAATCTGAGGTGCAGTTATTGCGATACATGGTGGGCGAATGATTTCGGACTTAAAGGCGAAAATCTTACAGCAGAGCAGATTCTTGAATATATTTTAAGCACAAAAGTGCATAATGTAACCCTTACAGGCGGAGAACCTCTGATGCGTCCGGAAATAGAAGAATTAATCTCAATGCTTGTAAAAGCAGGCTTGTGGGTGGAAATCGAAACTAACGGAAGCGTTCCGCTCAGACCGCTTGAAAAAGATTCAAGACCGCATTTCACTATGGATTACAAAACACCGTCAAGCGGTATGGAATCAGAAATGCTTTTGTCAAATTTTGATTTGCTTGAATCTGATGATGTTGTAAAATTCGTATGCGGAAGCCGTGAGGATTTAAACCGCACCTATGATATTATCACAGAATATAATCTTACTCAGAAATGCAAAGTGTATCTTAGCTGTGTATTTGATAAGCTTGAACCCTCCGAAGCTGTTGAATTTATGAAGGAAAAAAATCTTAACGGCGTAAATTTTCAGTTGCAGATGCATAAATTTATCTGGAATCCTGATAAAAGAGGTGTTTAAATTATGCCTGATGATATAATTGAAATCGTTATTGATTTTATTGCGGATATTGTTGAAGCGATTTTCAGCAAACGCAGAAAAAATAAAAAAAGAGGTGGACAAAATGATTGACAAGGAGGCAATAAAATTCCATATAGAGGGAATTTTAAAAGCTCTGGGAGATAATCCGGAGCGTGAGGGGCTTAAAGATACTCCGCAGAGAGTTGCGAATATGTATGAGGAAGTATTCGAGGGAATGAATTACTCCAATGACGAAATAGCCGGAATGTTTGACAAGTCATTTAAAGTAGATTCCGCACATAGTGATATGGTAATCGTACGGGATATAAACGCATTCAGCTATTGTGAACATCATCTTGCACTTATGTACGATATGAAAATTACTGTTGCATATATACCGTGCGGAAAGGTTCTCGGACTAAGCAAGATTGCAAGAATTGCAGATATGGTAGCTAAAAGACTTCAGCTTCAGGAGCGTATCGGAAACGATATTGCGGAAATTATGCAGAAGGTTACAGGCTCGGAAGATGTAGCTGTAATGATTGAAGCAAATCACAGCTGTATGACGGCAAGAGGCATTAAAAATCCGAGTGCCAGAACATATACAACAACCCTGCGAGGACGCTTTGAAAGTGATATTTCACTTCAGAACAGACTTATTTTAAGATAAAGGAGATTGAAAAAATGAAAGCTCTTGTATTATCAAGCGGAGGTGTGGACAGTACAACCTGCGTAGCACTTGCCGTATCGGAATATGGAAAGGAAAACGTTGTATCGCTTTCGATTACATACGGTCAGAAACATTCAAAGGAAATACAGTCCGCAAATGCTGTTGCGGATTACTACGGAATAGAACACATACTCCTTGATTTAAGCGAAATGTTTAAATTTTCGGACTGTTCACTTCTGAATCATTCCGATAATGAAATACCGCATGAATCATATGACAGTCAGATTCAGAAAACAAACGGTTCACCTGTATCAACATATGTACCTTTCAGAAACGGCTTGTTTATATCATCAGCGTCAGCAATTGCAATTTCAAAGAAATGCGATGTAATATATTACGGAGCTCACAGCGATGACAGTGCAGGAAGTGCATATCCCGACTGCTCCCCCGAATTTAATAAGGCTATGGGAGATGCGGTATACATCGGAAGCGGAAAACAGCTTAAAATAG
>JAQXFT010000202.1 GCA_029005335.1 Oscillospiraceae bacterium | reverse complement strand
ATTCAGAATAATATTCCCCCTGTAAACAATCCTATACCGCCTATGAATAATATTCCCCCTGTAAACAATCCTGTTCCGCCTATGAATAATACTCAGAATAACATTCCTCCTGTAAGCAATCCTGTTCCGCCTATGAATAATATTCAGAATAATATTCCCCCTGTAAACAATCCTATACCGCCTATGAATAATATTCAGAATAATATTCCCCCTGTAAACAATCCTGTTCCGCCTATGAATAATACTCAGAATAATATTCCCCCTGTAAACAATCCTATACCGCCTATGAATAATACTCAGAATAATATTCCGCCTGTAAGCAATCCTATACCGCCTATGAATAATATCCCTCCGGTAATGCCAAAATCAAACATCAACATATCATATCTCGCCAATGAATCAAGAAATACTCCTTCTGCTGTTGCAAATGCTATCGCACAGTCTACAAAGAAAAAGAATCTGAATCTCTTTGATATGCAGGAAAATCCTGAAATGCCTACAATCTTCGATTCCCCTGAAGCTGCTTTCTCACAGCTTTCCGGCGAAAAATTCAAGAAGAAAGAGGACAAAAAAGACAGTATAAGCACAAAGGGACTCTTTGAGGAATACAAAGCTCCGTCACCTTCTAAAAAGAAAAGCTACGGAAACTCTTCTTCACCTTCTCCAAAGAAAGCTCCGGCTGAACCTCAGCGTCCGCTTTCCAAGGAAGAACTTAAAGCTAAGAAAAGGCAGGAAAAAATTGATGCAAAATTTAAAAAGGATTTGGCTAAAAGAGGCTTTTAGTCAGGAAATGAGGTTATAATGTCTGCAAACGAAATTAAAAAAGCTATCCGCAAACAGCTCTCAGGTGACTTTGAAAAGGATAAACAATTCCTTTCAGATAAATCCGAAGAATATGTAAAGGAAAACAATGAGGAGGGAATAAGTGCTGTAATCGACCTTCTCGCCGAAATTATGCCGGAAGAATATCAGAAAAGCATTATGCGGATAATGTATATAAACGGAAAACGTCTCGACAAGGTATATGCTGATATTGTGGAAATAATAAATTCAAAGCAGAATCTGGAAAAGGCTCTGAAGCTTGCCGAGGCACTCTACTCCAAAATTACTGAGGGATTCGCTGAAACTGAAACAAGTAAATTTGTTTCACTCAGAAATACATTTGAAGATAATCTTTATCAGATAGTTTTCAAGCCTCAGAAAACTCTGAACCGTTCTCCGTTCGACTTTGCAAGAATGATAAGCTCATACGGATATATTCTTGTTGAGTACAGAGAGCTTGACAAAGCCGAAGAGGTTCTGAAAAAAGCCATAGAATATAATCCTGTTGACTGCGGTCCCAAATTTGAGCTTACTGAAATATACAAGCTCCGTAAGGATAAGGACAAAATCATTGAACTTACAAAGGATACCCTTAAAGTTGCTTCATCTCCGGCTGCTATCGCAAGATGCTATGCGAATATGGGATATATGTGCGTTGACCTTAAAGAATATGATGATGCTTCTGTATTCTATTATGCAAGTCTCATCTTCTATCCTCATCTCGGTGTAAATGCTGAACTCAGAAATATTGTTACTATCACAGGTCAGAAAATTGCAACTCCTGACAGGAACAAAATAGACAAAGTCTTTGAAAAATACGGTCTCGAATACGGTGCGGATAAAACAGTTACAGAGATATCAGCTTTACTTGCACAGCAGTGCCTTATGGATAACAACATCAAGGACGCTCTGATATATCTTAAAATACTTTATGGTATAACAAATGACCCGAAAATCCAGGATATAATCCTGAAATACGAACCGGAAAAGACTGAAACCGAATCCAAATCAGAATAAACCAAAAAAATTCCGCATAGCTTATATCAATAAGCTTTGCGGAGGTTTTTTTTATGCGGAAAAATAAAAAAGAAATCTGGACAAATTTATATATATGGTGTACTTTAAGTGCGGTATCGGGAATTTTCATATGTCTTTCCATACTGATATTATTTTCGGTATTTCTTTATAATACTACTGATATGATAAAATCATTTACAGTTTTTTCATCAATATCACTTTCAGCCGGAGCTTTCTCCGGAGGATATATATGCGGTCTTTTCAGACGGAAAAACGGTCTTTATGAGGGATTCTTCTGCGGATTTATAATATACATAATGCTTCTTGTAACCGGAAGCATATATTTACATTCATTTGAAGAAGTCATGAGCATAAGAAAATTTCTCATCTGCGTTATTCCGGCAGCTGCCGGCGGAGTTGTCGGAGTAAACCACAAAAGACCAAAGGGTATAAGAAGCTAATCTTATACCCCTGATTAATCAATAATCTCCGGAAGTATCCGGCATAAGCTCAAATTGTATATCGTATTTTACAATTTCACCGTCTTCTGATATACTTGCACATTTTGCATTTATCGTATCACCGGCGGAGAAATCCTTTATAATATTATACAAGCCGTCATAATCTTCAACAGGTCTTCCCTCTACCTCGAATATGAAATCTCCCTTTTTCAAGCCGGAATCAGCTATATCACATTCCTCGGAAATATCAGTGATATAAAGCCCTCTGAAATCATCAGGAATAGAATATCCGAGTTCTTCCTCAACGGCAAGCTTTGTCTCTGTATTCTTTACTCCGATAAAGGTAATTCCGATTTTGAATCGTCCTGATATATAGCCATTATTGATAAGCTCTTCTATAATCGGCTTTGCCTCATTTATGCTTATGGCAAATCCCAGTCCCTCAAGAGTAGTGCTTGCATATTTTGATGATGTTATGCCTATTACCTGTGCATACATATTCACAAGAGCGCCTCCGGAATTTCCGGGGCTTATATCAGCATTTGTCTGGATACAGTTCATTTCAAATGATGTTGTTTTTCCTCTGATTTTTCTGTTGACCGCTGAAACTATTCCGTTTGTCACTGTTCCGGAAAGTCCTGCCGGATTTCCAATAGCCATAACCTCTTCACCGACTACGACCTCATCAGAATCCCCGAGGACAGCCGGACTCAGACCGGAAGCTTTTATTTTTATAACTGCTATATCCGTTTTGCTGTCACGTCCGATTATATCGGCTTTATATGATTTTCCGTCATGAGTTTTTACAGTATGACAGCCCTCGGCATTTAGTACGTGAGCATTTGTTACTATATAGCCGTCCTCAGATATTATAATTCCCGAGCCTGTTCCCTCAAGCGTCTCCTTTGAAGAATCGGAATATGTATATATTTCAACAATACTCGGACGGACTGTCATAGCAATTCCCTCTGTTGAGTATTTTCCGTTTTCATCGATATATCCGGAATCTGCTTTATCAGGCTTGACCGACTGATAGAGAACGACGCTTTTTCCGGAGCTGAATTGCTCAGCGGAATTTCTGCTTGAAAGAATATCTGACACAATACAGTATATTCCAAGAGCCATAACAGAAAGGAATATAAGAAAAAGAAGTATTATAATTTTTCTCTGTCTTTTTGACTTCATAGCATTTTGTCTTACAAAAAAAGATTTTTCAGCCTCATTTTGTCTTTCAAGCTCTTCAAATCCAAGAGGCTCAAACATAAAGTCATCATATTCAGCTTCTGAACCTGCAAGGGGAATTTCAATTTTTTCCTCATAGGGACGGGGTTCATCATTACCGGAGGAAAGACCTCCTGCTGTCATATTTATCCTTTTTCCATCATTGTCCATAAAGCAAATCCTTTCTTTTCTAAAGCTTTGGCTGTTTAAGCGGAAGCTTTATAATAAACTCGGTATATTCTCCATAAACTGACTTTACAGTAATCTTTCCATTGTGGAGCTGAATTATTTTTCTTGAAATTGAAAGTCCCAGTCCCAGACCTGTTGTATCCTTTCCCCTTGATGAATCAGTCTTATAAAATCTGTCGAATACCTGTGAAATTTCAGTATCCGTAAGACCGTCACCCGTATTTTTTATGCTTATAAAGCAGTCATCATCATTCTTTCTGAATCCGAATGATATTATTCCGCCCTCATTTACAAACTTAACTGCATTCTCAGTCAGATTATATATAACCTGCTCAATAAGATTTCCGTCGGCAATAATAACAAGGCGGTCGGCATCGAGTCCCTGAATATCAACCTTCTTTGTATCTATTTTCTGTTCAAACATAAGCACGGTTTTTACAACAAGCTCTGTTATATTGGTTTCCCTGAAATTGGGCTTCATAGTACCTGATTCAAATTTTGTCATATTAAGCATTGAGGAAATAAGAATACGGAGTCTTTTTATTTCCTGAGATACAAGCCTTAAATATTCATTCTGTTTTGATTTGGGAATAACTCCGTCAAGAATACCGTCAACAAAGCCTCCGATTGTAGTCATAGGCGTTCTTAGCTCATGTGATACGTTGGCAATAAAATTCTTGCTTGTGCTTTCGTTTGATTCTATGAAATCAGCCATTTTATTCAGTGAACTGTATATGCTGTCAAACTGATGGTTATCCGTTTTTGTAAGCTTTTCGGAAAAATCACCCTTGGCATATTTACGGGTTATTCTCTCTATTTCGAGAATAGGCTTGTCAGCTCTTTTTACAACGCATGAGAAAAACAGAACTGATGCTATAAACATTATCATAAAAATAATTATGAATACTATTACAAGTCCCTGTGAAAAATTATCCATACTATCTCCGCAAACATATGCCATAAGATAATATATTTCAGGTTCATTGTCACCGAAGCTTACATTGAATTTGCTTCCATAGCATATAGACGGTTCATGCTCAGATACCTTTTCATAGTCAAAATCAAGGTAGTAATGATTTTCAAGACGATTTATAACGTCATAAGAAATTGTTCTTCTTTTCATATTATCGGTTGCTTCAACGCTTATACCGTTTTTATCATAGATAATAAAATCAGTATTACAGCTGTGCCTGAAAATTTCGCTGATTTTTTTTACAGCTTCGGTATCAAAAGTACCGCTTTTTGCGAAGTTTTCCTGAACGTCCTTTATATAGAACTGTCCCGCAACTGAAATTTCTTCAAATTTGCGGTTCTGATACTCTTTAAGCGAATAGTTTATAAGAAACAGTCCGGTTATAAGAACTGCAAGCGATACAGCGGTTACACTGATATAAAGAAAATATCTGTAAGGTGTTCTTTCCATAGCAAATCTCCGGCTTTCAAAAGTAAAGGGACAGAAAGCAAGTCTATCCCCGGATTTATATTATTCTTCCTCATTAAGTTCAAATTTATAGCCCACACCCCATACTGTTTTAAGAGACCATTTGTCTGATACGCCCTCAAGCTTTTCACGCAGTCTTTTTATATGTACGTCAATAGTACGTGAATCTCCGTAATAGTCAAATCCCCACACTTCGTCAAGAAGCTGGTCACGGGTATAAACCCTGTTCGGATTTGAGGCGAGATAATAGAGAAGCTCAAGCTCCTTTGGCGGAGTATCAATAACCTTTCCGTCTACTTTAAGCTCATAGCGTGTCATATTTACTGAGATGTTGTCATATTTTACTTCTCTTGTTTCAGGCTCGGAGGTATTTGAACCGACACGTCTTGCGATAGCATTTATACGTGCAATAACCTCCTTTGCATCGAAAGGCTTTACTATATAGTCATCTCCGCCGATTTCAAGACCGATAACCTTATCAATAGTTTCACCCTTTGCAGTAATCATGATTATCGGAACAGATGATTTCTTTCTTATTTCACGGCATACCTGCAGACCGTCCATGCCCGGAAGCATTATATCAAGCAGAACCAGGTCAGGCTTGAGAGCATTGAATTTAACTACAGCTTCATTACCGTCATGTGAAAGTATAACAGCATATCCCTCTTTTTCGAGATAGAGTCTTAAAACGTCACAAATATTTTTATCATCATCAACAATGAGTATTTTTTCGAGTGCCATAATTTATATCCTCTTTTCTTACCGGAATAATTGTCATAATTAATTATAACCTACAATTATTAAATTGTCAACAATTTTTTTACACAAAGTTTTTCTTGACAAAAACCTGTGGACGTGTTATATTTTTTAGTAATGACAATATTTTATTAATGGAGTGTGCCGGAAAAATGATTTTTAAAATATCAGGTAAAAGCAATAAAAAACTCGTTGTACGCAATGAAAAGAACAAGCGTAGATTTACTATGATTTACAAGGGTTCAAGAAAAAATATCCACATAATCATGAAGGACAGAAAAAGAGCTGTATTGTATACGATATTTCCGGAGGTACGTGAAAAAAAGCCTCAGGTTAAAATTTTCAGCGGTGAGGAATGTATTCTAACCTGTAACTGTGTGAATATGTTTGTTGACCGTGAAATGACTTTTACTTTTATGGGCGATATAAGATACCGCCTGAAGGATACAAATGAAAATACAGGTACTGATTCGGTATATGATGTCATTGATGAACGTGATAAAAAAAGCATTGGCAGAATTACTGTAAAAAGAGATGAAAAGGGTATAAGAAGCTTTCTTATCGGCATAGATGATAATTATTACCGTGACTATATGATTCTTTTTCCCCTTTGCCTTGAGCTGTGTTACTATAAAAACGAGGGCTGAAATCGGAATAATTTACAAAAAAATTTTTCTTTTATATGGATTGATAGTGCAACCCTACAAAAATAAAATAAAATTTCAAAATACTCTTGATTTTTTCTCAGAAGTTGATAAAATATAATTAGCACTCAAAGACAGAGAGTGCTAAAACATCAGTTGCATATCTGAACTATTTTATACAGGAGGCATATTATTATGACTATTAAACCATTACAGGACAGAGTTGTAGTAAAGATGACCGAAGCTGAGGAAACTACTCAGAGCGGTATTATCCTTACAGGCTCAGCTAAGGAAAAACCAGAGGTCGCTGAGGTTCTCGAAGTAGGCGAAGGCAAAAAAGATGTTGAAATGAACGTCAAGAAAGGCGATAAGGTTCTCATCTCAAAATACTCCGGTACTAATGTAAAGCTCAACGGCGAGGAATATATCATCGTTAAAATGGAAGATATCCTTGCTGTAGTTGAATAATCCGGATACAATAATTTTTTTAAAGGGAGATTGATTTATCATGGCTAA
>JAQXFT010000201.1 GCA_029005335.1 Oscillospiraceae bacterium | reverse complement strand
ATAATCTCTGTATCAACGGCTTGGTTTTCGCTCTTTGTGATACAGGCAAACGATAATATGATATCTTATCATATCTATTTTATTATCTATATAATATCACATATTCTTTTTATTGTCAATAGTGGGGACGCAATTCATCCCCCACCTAAAGAGGTGGGGGTCTTCTTGCTGAAAATGATAAAAAATAAAAAGGAAACGAATTATTATCCGTTTCCTTTAAGCGTGCCTGGAGGGATTCGAACCCCCGACCTACTGGTTCGTAGCCAGTCACTCTATCCAGCTGAGCTACAGGCACATTTTCATGCCGTTTCCTGACGACTTAATTATTATATCACAGATATTTTAAAAAGTCAACAGCATTTTATAATTTTTGTGTGTTTTTACATTTTTATGCAGAATAAAATATATTTTTTGTATAAGCATACAAACCGTTAAAAAAGGGGTTGACATTTTCAAAAAGGCGTGATATAATATATTACGTTGTGTGAGACAAATAAAATCACAGCAAAAACAAAATAAATGAGACACTAGCTCAGTTGGCAGAGCATACGCCTTTTAAGCGTAGGGTCGAGGGTTCAAATCCCTCGTGTCTCACTTGAAAAACCGTCGGATAGCGTCCGGCGGATTTTCTAAAAGCTTTGTTAATATTAAAATAATACTAACATAAAAATATTATGGTGTTTTTTTGTGCAATATGTAAATTTATCGGATTTCTCTTGACGTTTAAGGAAAAAAGTGTTAGAATAAATACAATAAATTATTTTCTGGAGGTTTATTATGTCAAAGAAATTTATTGTAGAAACTTCTGCAAGACACGTTCACGTTACTCAGGAGGCTCTTGAAATCCTTTTCGGTAAGGGTGCAGAGCTTACAAAGAAAAAAGACCTTTCCCAGCCCGGACAGTTTGCCTGTGAGGAAAGAGTTACAATCGTAGGCCCTAAAAAGGAACTCCCTAATGTATCAATCCTCGGCCCTGTACGTCCTGCAAATCAGGTTGAGCTTTCTGCTACTGATGCCCGTTCAATCGGTATTTCAGCACCTGTAAGAGAATCAGGAGATGTTGCCGGCTCAGGTGCTTGCAAAATTGTAGGTCCATGCGGTGAGGTTGAAATCTCAGAGGGCGTAATCGTTGCAAAGCGTCATATACACCTTACCCCTGCTGATGCCGAAGAAATGGGCGTTAAGGATAAGGATATTGTATGGGTTAAGCTCGATACCGACGGCAGAAAAGCAATCTTCGGCGATGTCGTTGTAAGAGTATCCGAAAAATTCTCCGCAGCTATGCACATTGATACCGATGAATCAAATGCCGTTGCTGCTCCGAGAGAGCTTTGGGGAGAAATCGTAACTCTTTAAGATTATAAATTTCTACATAAAAAACAGGACGGTATACTTTATTATAACATGGTATGCCGTCTTTTTGTATACTCAGAGCTTTTCTCAGTCAGTAAATAACAGGAGGAATTTTTCTATGAGTACAAGTGCTGAACAGGTAATTAAAATGTTTCAGACGGGATATATGCCTTATTCAGTCGAAGGCTGCACAGTAAATCAACGCAAACCCGAAGAAATAAAAGTTGATTCCAAAGACCATGCAAGCCTTGCAATGATGAACTATATCGACTCCCAGAGGGAAAAAGATAACTTTATCGGTGCAAAGGTGGCAGGCAAGGAAATATTTGTTAATATTACAAACTGGCTTAAAAATGATAAGGGAGTTCATGCAGAAACACTTCTTGCAGTTCTTGGCTCTATGGGCGGTCGTGAATGCGTAAGCGGTATAATGAATACTCTTGAATCTCTTATTTCGGACGATGCAGAGAATAAATCGCAGGTTATAAATGCTGTAGCAGGAATACTTGATATACTTATTGCCGAAACTAAAAGCGGAGAGCTATATATAATGGGCGGAAGAATAGCGAATACTTTCTGTTCTTTTTATGATACAGCCTGTGATGAACAGGGAAAGGCTGTTAAAACGCTTCAGCCCCTTGCAAGTGAAGTTGCCGGAAAAATTGGTTCGCCTGACTACTGGAAAACGCCTTTTGATAATCTTGTAGGAAAGTCCCCAAAGGAAATTGCTGATATTTTTGAAGGAAAATTTGAGTTTACATTTAATGTATACTGCCGTTTTCCATATGAGCGTATGCTTGCATTTGCGATTGCAGCACAAAATGCAATGAAGCAGGTTAAATCAGTTATGCCTGAAGAAAAAGCTATGTCAATTCTTTCAGAATACGGCTGGAGAACGTCGCATTACTGGAAATAAGGAGGTTATATATCATGCTTTCAGAAATCAGAAAATATATTTATTCCGCACCATCTGTCAGGCTTTCAGAGCTTAAAGCATCTGAAACTGTACTTGTAATCGTTGATATGATTAACGGCTTTGTAAATGAGGGAGCTTTGGCAAGTCCGAGAATAAAAAATATAATTCCCGAAGTATTGGAGCTTGTTTCAAAGTGTCAGAAGAAAAATATCAATATAATCGCATTTGCTGATTGTCACAAGGAAAATGCCATTGAATTTGAAAGCTTTCCGGTACACTGTCTTGAAAATACATCAGAATCGGAAATAATCGACGAGATAAAAGATAAAATCTCCGCAGTAATCCCGAAAAATTCTACAAACGGCTTTCACGCTCCCGAATTTCAGAAACTTCTTGAAAAGAATCCGCAGTGGGAAAACTTTATAGTATGCGGTGACTGTACGGATATATGCGTACACAATTTCTGCATAACTCTTAAAACGTATTTCAATCAGATTAACAGAAATTCAAGAATTATAGTACCCCTCAACGCTGTTGAAACATATGACGGCGGAATACACAATGCTGATTTTATGAATATTTCGGCACTTATGATTATGAATACTAATGGTATCGAGCTTGCAAAGGAGATTGATTGATATGAATGACCGTAATCTGACTATGCTTGTGGATTTTTATGAAATCACTATGGCAAACGGATTCTTTGAAAACGGCAGAGCTAAACAGATTGCTTATTTCGATATGTTTTTCAGAAAAGTTCCTGACAATGCCGGCTATGCTATAATGGCAGGTGTCGAGCAGGTTGTTGAATATCTTGACAATCTGAAATTTACTCCCGAAGATATCGATTATCTGAGAAGCAAAAATATGTTCTGCGAAGATTTTCTGAAATATCTTGAAAATTTCAGGTTTACATGTGATGTATGGGCAATTCCGGAGGGTACTCCGATATTCCCCAATGAACCTATAATAACGGTACGTGGCGAAGCCATTCAGGCACAGTTTATTGAAACT
>JAQXFT010000200.1 GCA_029005335.1 Oscillospiraceae bacterium | reverse complement strand
GGCAGGACTCATCAGATAAGAGCTCATCTTGCACATATCGGCTCTCCTATTTTAGGTGACGGAAAATATGGAATACCAGAAATAAATAAAAAATACAAGTGCTTTATACAGACTTTATGTGCATATTCGGTTGAATTTAATTTTGAAAAGGATTCATTTCTTTCATATCTCAACGGAAAAGTTTTTAAATGTGCATTGCCTTATTTTGAACACAAGTATCTGAAATAAAAAGCAAGGACGGGTAATGCCCGCCCCTGCTGATTTCAAATCATATATCAGAGAGGTCATATTCTTCCTCAGTATTTGATAATGCAAGAGTAATAACCTTGCCATAGAATCCGGCAGGATTCAGCATAATTTTTTCGCCCAGAAGCTTTGCCTGCGAGTAGTCCGGAGCATAAAGCTTTATATCCATCAGGTCATTAAGTATATCAAGGCATCTTATACGTGTATAATATCCGCCTGTGCTTATTTTTATATATTCAACAATAACTTCCTGTTCTTTTTTTATATTGGCAAAATATTTGAGTGCTGAGAGAATAATTTTATCCCTGTAGGATTTCGGAACATAGCGTTTAAGCTCAACTGCACACTGAGTACCTTTTTCATCATTTATATAGCAGTCCTTGAGATTTTCATTTTTTATGATTTTAATCATGTTGTTTTTAAGCATATAGTCAATGGATTCCTGATAAAAGAAATAGCTTATTATCTCGGTGTCAACTGCAATTTCATAAAGCTGTTCAATTTCAACTGGTCTGTTGATTTTGTGGAGAAGATAGCAAATCAGGATATTAGCCATGCCGGTATCTTTAATTTCCGTATCCGCCCTCTTTGACATTTTAAAAATATTATCGTCCTGCATAGCAGTTCACCATATCAGAAATTAGGATATTCCAGCATATGGGACAGCAGGGCTATATTTACTGCTGATTCAACGCAGGGAACGGCTCTCGGAACTATGCAGGGGTCATGTCTGCCCTTTATTTCAAGAATTTCATTTGACATATCTTTCATATTGATAGTCTCCTGAGGCTTTGCAATTGACGGAGTAGGCTTTATTGCGACTCTCAGGGTTATAGGCATACCTGAAGAGATTCCTCCCAGTATACCGCCATGATTGTTTGTCTTTGTAAGCACATGACCTTTTTCGTCAACGTAGAAATCGTCATTATTCTGGCTTCCGACCATTTTTGCTGTTTCAAAGCCTGCACCAAATTCGAGACCCTTTACAGCCGGAATACCGAATATAAGCTGTGCTATTGAATTTTCAAGACCGTCGAAAATAGGAGAGCCTATTCCGGCAGGAACGTTTACTGATGCACATTCAATGATTCCTCCGAGCGACTCACAGCCCATTCTTGCTTTCTGAATATCAGCCTTTATGAGTTCTCCTTTACGGTCGTTGATGACAGGAAATTCCTTATATCTTACTTTGAGAATATCCTCACGGCTGACTTTTACATAGTCAAAAGCAGAATCCTTTATATTGTGTACTGATAAAATATGAGCGCCGGTATATATTCCACGTCTTTCGAGAATCTGACCGCATACAGCTCCTGCGAAGCAGAGAGGAGCAGTAAGTCTTCCTGAGAAATGGCCTCCGCCTCTTATGTCGTTGAAGCCCTTGTATCTCAAAGCTCCCGTATAGTCTGCGTGTCCGGGGCGAGCGAGCTTTGAGATATTTGAGTAGTCTCCTGAATGTGTATCTGTATTCTGTATGAATGCACAAAGAGGAGTTCCGGTAGTTCTTCCGTGGAGCATACCGGATATAATCTGGGGCATATCCTTTTCGCTTCTTGATGTAGTAGTGCCGTCCTTTTTCGGAGCTCGTCTTGCCATAAATCTTGCAAGCTCTTCTGAATCGATATATTCTCCTGGCGGAAGATTATCTATGATAACGCCTATTGCAGGTCCGTGAGATTCTCCGAATATAGATACTGATATATTGTTATTCCAGATTGATGACATTGAATTTTCCTCCCAGTTTTCTGAAATCCCTGAAAAAGTCGGGATATGATTTTGATACTGCGTCTGCACCTCTGATGATTACAGGATTTTTTGAACGTGTTGAAGCAATCGCACCGCACATTACAATTCTATGGTCGCCGAAGCTGTCTATTTCACCGCCTGTAAAGCTTTCTACCGGTTCGATAATAAGGCCGTCATCAAGAGCGGTAACCTTTCCGCCTATGGCATTTAAGACAGATGATATTGCAAGCAGTCTGTCGCTCTCCTTGATTTTCAGACGTTTTGCGTTGAATATTACTGATTTTTCAGAACCGAATGAACCCAGTACCGCCAGAATAGGCACAAGGTCAGGAATATCAGAGCAGTCAGCTTTAAAAAATCCAAGTTTCCCGTTGCTTCCATTATAGCACATCTCATCAATTATTTCAAGAATTTTTTTATCTCCCTGAACGCTGTTTTCAGCAAGATTTTCAAGCTTTATATTATTTCCGATTGCATTGGCTGTAAAGAAAAAAGCTCCCTGCGAATAATCTCCCTCAACTGTGCAGTCATGGGAAGTATATTTCTGATTGCCCTTTATAAAATATCCGTAATCTGTTTCTTCAATGTTTATTCCGAAGAGTCTGAGACAGGCAATAGTCATATCCGCATAAGGTTTTGATTCAAGGCGTGATTTCATTATTATTCTTGAATCGCCGTCAAGTACCGGAAGTGCAAAGAGAAGTCCGGTGACGAATTGTGAAGATACATCGCCCTCAAGGTAAAAATCACCTGACGAAAGCTTTCCCGAGAGACTGAATGGCATTGTGTTTTTGTAATCAAATGTGATGCCTTTTCCGGAAAGTTCACGTATATATATATCAATAGGTCTCTGCGGAAGTCTGCCCTCACCGTGAAATTCCGATGATGTACCCAATGCACACGCTACAGGTATTATAAACCGGAGTGTAGAACCGCTTTCACAGCAGTCTATAACTGCATTTTCTGAGGGCTTTGAGATTCCCTTTACTGTTACTTTATCGCCGTCTGTTTCAAATTCTGCACCAAGAGCCGTCATAGCGGAAATTGTTGCATGAATATCTTTTGAGAAGCTTATTCCGCTGATAACGGATTTTCCGTCTGCCAGTCCTGCACATATAATCATTCGGTGAGAATAGCTTTTTGATGACGGAATTTTTACATTTCCCTCTAATCTGGAAGGCTGAATTTTTATATCCATAGTTAAATTATTCCCCCATAAGAGCATTGAAATCTTCAACAGTAGTTCTGATTATTTCAGCCTTGCCTGTTTCACGGCATACTATATAGCTTATATTTCCGGAGCTTCTTTTCTTATCCTTGGCACAGAACGGAAGAAGCTTTTTTACAGATACCGGAACGCTTACAGGGAGCTTGTAATTTTCAAGGCATTTAACAAGCTTGTTATATATTTCTCCGGAACAGAATTTCTTTGTAATCATAGCCATTCCGACCGCTACTCCACAGCCGTGTGTATATGTGCTGTAGTTATAGTATCCTTCAACAGCATGACCCAGAGTATGTCCGAAATTAAGAATCATTCTTTCTCCTGTATCAAATTCATCATGTTCAACGACTTCACGCTTGATATCAATACATCTGTATACCATATCATCTATAATCTCATCAACATTTTCAATATTGTGTGATGCTATTAAATCAAAGAGCTTTTCATCACGAATCATTCCGTATTTTATAGCTTCAGCCATACCGTCGGAGAGAAATTCCGGATTAAGGGTTTTAAGGGTATTGCTGTCGCATATAACAAGCTCAGGCTGTCTGAAAGCTCCGACGAGATTTTTTCCGCCCTTTAAATCAACAGCGGTTTTACCCCCTACAGATGAATCAATCTGTGCAAGGAGAGTTGTGGGAATCTGTATAAAGCCTGTTCCTCTTAAAAAAGTTGCGGCGGCAAATCCGGTAATATCCCCGACTACACCTCCGCCCAATGCGACAAGTATATCTGAACGTGTTATATTTTCTTCACAGAGAAAATCATATATCCTGCTCAGTGTTTCGAGATTTTTGGATTGTTCACCGTGCGGAAATTCAAATACTGAAACCCTGAAGCCGTTTTCCTCCATTGATTTTTTTACAGTACTGCCATAAAGGGAATTTACCGTGTCATCTGAAATTATGACTGCATGGCGTGACTTTACTGTATCTGCAATAATTTTTCCGCAGCTCCGGAGAATGTCTCTTTCTATTAAAACGTCATAGGGAGTACTTGTATTTACTCTGATTTTTTTCATTTTTAAGAATCACCTCTTAATGATAGTACCAAAAACCGCTGTCTGAAAAGCAAACAGCGGTAATGCCTTAATAAAAATATATCATATAAGTGAAAATTTGTCAAGACGGGTATTATACGCAGTATAAATTTTATTTTTTAAAAATATCAGCAAACGCTTGACAAATTTTACTGAATAGTGTATACTATGAAAAGTATCCTTGTCCGCCGTAGGTGACGGACATATTCCGGAAGGAGGTGTTTTTAATGGCTAAGGTATCCGCTAAGTATGAAGCTATGGTTGTTTACAGCCTTTCAAACGGTGAGGAATCCGTTAAGGAGCTTGCTGAAAAATTCAAGGGAGTTATCGAAAGACACGCTGAAGCCGTTGAAGTCAATGAGGAGTGGGGCAAGCGTAAGCTCGCATACCCTATCAATGACGAAACTGAGGGCTACTATGTAATCTATAACTTTACTTCAAAGCCCGATTTCCCGGCAGAGCTTTCAAGACGTCTCAATATCAGTGACGGCGTACTTCGTTCTCTCATAACAGTTCTTTAATTCCGGTTTCTCAGGGAGGTTGTCATAATGATTAATAAGGTTATTTTAATGGGCAGACTTACTGCTGACCCTAATTTCAGTCAGACCCAGAGCGGTACAGCTTACTGCCGTTTCACTGTAGCTGTTGACAGAAAATTTGCCGACAAGACTACCGGCGAAAGACAGGCTGATTTCATAAATGTAGTTGCCTGGAGACAGACTGCTGAATTTGTTTCAAAATATTTCTCAAAAGGAAAAATGATTATCGTCGAAGGCAGTCTCAGAAATGATAATTATACCGACAATAACGGCGTAAAGCATTATTCATATGATGTTGTTGCAGACAATGTTTCTTTCGGAGAAACAAAAACTGCATCTATGGCTAACGGTAATTCATCATATACTGTTCCTTCAAACAGCAGTAATAATAATTCCGCTCCGCAGAACAATGCACCTGTTCAGAATAATAATAATTCCGCTCCGGCAAAAGATAACAGTATGTCAGCAGGCAATCTCAGCGATTTTGAAGAAGTACTG
>JAQXFT010000199.1 GCA_029005335.1 Oscillospiraceae bacterium | reverse complement strand
ATCAGAGGAAGTATGCATTTTTTAATACATCTGTCTGTTTCGGATTCGCCGAAGACAGAAGCATTAAATACAAGCGTATCATATATCTGACGGAAATTATTATAAGGATAAATAGAATGCATAACATTTGGCTGGGTTATTATAATATCGCCCTTTTCTGATATGAATTTTTCATCTCCGCAGATAAATTCTGCACAGCCGTCGATTATATAATTGATTTCAAATTCATCATGCCAGTGCATGGGGACATATGGAAAGAAATCAGGTATCATACACTCATAAAATGAAAAAGGTTTTTCAGCAGAGCTATGGATTCTGTTTTCTTTTGAACGGATAGTTTTCATAATTTTCCTTTCTGAAAAAGTGGGATAGTATCAGAAAAAAGTATAAAATCAGTAGAATGTCAAAAAACAATATGATATAATATTATTAACGTAAAAGGCGTAATTTAATCTGAAAAGATAAAAAAGGAGTTTTTGCTATGGTAAAAAAATACATATTCGGAAATCCTTTTCCGACAGATGCAGTGATAAAAAGCGTTGAGGAATCAGAGGGAAAGCTTCCGTATTTTGAAACAGACGGAAAAGGCAGTTTCAGCTATGAGCTTGCGGAAGAAGACATTGTATATGGTCTTGGCGAGCAGATTCGTGGAATAAACAAAAGGGGCTGGGAGTACGTAAGCTGGAATTATGACAATCCGAATCATCATGAAGATACACGCTCGCTTTATGGTTCACATAATTTTATAATTGTACACGGTGAGAGGACATTCGGGGCATTTTTTGACTATGCCGGAAAAATTGTCTTTGACATCGGCTACACCAGGAGAAACATTATGAATATCCATGCCGATAAGAATGACCTTGCAGTCTATATTATTGACGGAGAATCCGAAAAGGATATTGTCAGACAGTTCCGGCAGATTATAGGAAGAAGCTATATACCGCCATTCTGGGCATTCGGATATGGACAGAGCCGCTGGGGATACAAGAACGAAAAGGACATAAAGGAAATTGCAGAAAAATACAAATCTGCCGGTATTCCTCTGGACAGCATATATCTGGATATTGACTATATGGAACGCTATAAAGATTTCACAATCGACAATGAACGTTTTCCTGACCTTGAAAAGCTTACCTCTGATATGAAAGCCAACGGAATACATCTTGTACCGATTATTGATGCAGGAGTAAAAATAGAGGAAGGATATGACGTATACGAAGAAGGTGTTGAAAAAAATTATTTCTGTAAAAACGCAGACGGAGAAAACTTTGTCGGAGCTGTATGGCCGGGACGTGTACATTTTCCGGATTTTCTTAATCCTGAGGCGAGAGAATGGTTCGGAGAAAAATATTCTGTACTTACCAGCCTTGGAATTGACGGATTCTGGAATGACATGAATGAACCTGCAATCTTTTATACAGAAGACAGGCTTGCAGAAGTTCTTGAAAAAATTGAGGAGCTGACCTCCGGAAATATGGGTATAGATGAATATTTTGCCTTTACAGGAATGGTTGCAGGTCTTAACGGAAATAAAGGTGATTATGATAAATTCTATCACAATGTTGACGGAAAAATGATTAAGCACAGCGATGTACACAATCTTTATGGAATGAATATGACACGCTCAGCATTTGAGGCACTGCAGAAAATCGAACCGGAAAAGCGTACATTATTCTTTTCACGTTCATCATATATCGGAGCTCACCGCTATGGTGGAATATGGCAGGGCGATAACAAATCATGGTGGTCGCATATTCTCCAGTCCATGCAGCAGCTTCCGGCACTGAACATGGCAGGATTTCTTTTCACAGGCTGTGATACCGGTGGATTCAGCTGTGATACAACAGAAGATTTAATGCTCCGCTGGCTGCAATATTCTCTGTTCACACCGCTTTTCCGCAATCATTCTGCTGACGGTACACGTGAACAGGAGCTTTATCAGTTTGAAAACGTAAGTGCAGCTGGTGAGATGATAAAAATCCGTTACAGTCTTATTCCGTATCTTTACAGTGAATTTCTGAAAGCTGCCCTGAATGATGAAATGATGTTCAGACCTCTTGCATTTGATTTTCCTGAGGATAAGGCTTCACAGCAGACAGATGACCAGCTTCTTCTGGGAAATGAGCTGATGATAGCTCCAATTTACAAACAGAATGCACAGGGCAGATATGTTTATCTTCCGGAAGAAATGATGCTGGTAAGAATGAGGAAGTACAATGATTCTGAAACTGAAATTCTTCATAAGGGTTATCATTATTTCAGAGCGGATTTAAATGAGCTTGTATTCTTCATACGTCATAATAAAGCTATTCCTGTGTGTGAGCCTGCTGAAAACACTGAAAAAATCGATTCTGATTCACTCAGGCTTATTGGTTATCAGGACTGCACGTATACGCTTTATAAGGATAACGGAATATCCCCTGAGCCGGAAAGCAGCCTTGAAATTATCAGATATAATTGATTTTATTCTGATACATATCTATTATATCATTAAAATATACTGAAATGCAACAATAAAACGTAAATAATTAATAATGAGGAAATCAGATGAGACTCAGAAAAATTATCACTTTTGCGACATCTATGGCAGTGTTTTCGTCGGTACTTGCAATGGGCGGTTGCAGTGACAAGGAAAGCGGAACTTTTTATGGATATTTCGGACTTTGAGGGAATTTCGGATATAAAGCCGTCATATCTGCAGATTGCAAAGGAACTTGAATTTATTTCTCAGGACGGAATATATGCATTGCCATATGCTGCAAACTGTGCCGGAATCCTTTACAATAAAGCTATGTTTCGTGAAAACGGCTGGGTGCTGTATTAATTTATCTTTGCAATAAAAATTTTTTTTCGGAAAAAGCTATTGACAAATTCTGAAAAATATGATATAGTAGTTAAAAGCGTTGATTGGAACATGAATCTGTTTTTTGCTGATTTACAGAGAACTGCTGTTGCTGAAAATGCGGTAATCGGTCGGATTCCTGAACGTCCATGAGCCGGCAGAAGAAAAGTATATGCTTTGTGTGTATGCCTATTAGAACTGCCCGTCCGGAAAGCGTTATATTTCCTTTGTAAAAGAGGGCTTTTTATTTTCAAAAGTCAATCAGGGTGGTACCGCGGAAGTCAGATTTCGTCCCTTTGTTTTTAAGGGAGGATTTTCTGACTTCCTTTAATTTTTATAATCAGGAGGTTATCATGCAGATTACTAATGAGTTGGTTTCATATGTCGCTAATCTGAGCAGAATTAAGCTTGATGAAGATGAAGTTGCTGAAATGCAGTCGCAGATGAGCGAAATTGTAAACTATATGGACATTCTGAATCAGTTGGATACTGAAAATATCGAACCGCTTTCTCACATTTTCAGTATTACTAACGTTATGAGAGATGATGAGGTCAGAGCTTCATATGAGCGTGAGGAAATTTTAAAGAATGCTCCCGCCCATACCGAAGAAGCCTTTATCGTTCCAAAAACCGTCGATTAAGGAGGAGATATATTGGATATTTTTAAGATGACTGCTCTTGAAACCGGTAAAGCTATCAGAGAAGGCAAGCTTACTGCCGTTGAAGCAACAAAGCAGGTTCTTGATTCCGCTGAGGCAAATAACGGGAAAATTAATGCCTATATCACAATATGCCGTGAAAAGGCTCTCGCACAGGCGGAGGAAGTGCAGAAGAAAATAAATTCCGGTGAGCTTGATTCACCGCTTGCAGGTGTACCGATTGCAATAAAGGACAATATCTGTACAAAGGGTATAAAAACAACGTGTGCTTCACGTATTTTAGGAGATTTTACACCTGTATACAATGCAACAGTTATGGAAAGGCTTGATAATGCAGGACTTGTTACAGTCGGAAAGCTTAATATGGACGAATTTGCCATGGGAAGTACTTCCGAAACTTCTTATTATGGTGCAGTTCACAACCCATGGGATTTGAATAAGGTTACCGGAGGCTCTTCCGGAGGCTCTGCTTCTTCTGTAGCCGGAAAAATGTCCCTTATAACGCTTGGTTCTGATACCGGAGGTTCAATACGTCAGCCGGCATCATACTGCGGTGTTACGGGATTCAAGCCGACATACGGAACAGTTTCACGTTTCGGACTTATAGCATATGCTTCATCACTTGACCAGATTGGACCTATAGGTAAAGATGCTGCCGATTGTGCTGCGATTATGGATATTATCAGCGGTAAGGATTCTATGGACGGTACTTCACTGGATATTGAATATCCGGATTATCTTTCATCACTTACAGGTGATATAAAGGGCTTGAAAATCGGTATTCCAAAGGAATGGTATGACAATAAGGGACTTGATTCCGAAGTTGCTGAAAAGACAAGACAGGCAGCAAGAGTTCTTGAGAATGCAGGAGCAGTTGTTGAGGAAATTTCACTTCCCTTTGCTGAATATGCTATACCGGCATACTATATAATTGCCACTGCTGAAGCAAGCTCCAATCTCTCAAGATTTGACGGTGTAAAATACGGATTCCGCTCAGATAATTACAGCAGTCTTGTTGATATGTACAATGCAACAAGAAGCGAGGGATTCGGAAAGGAAGTAAAAAAACGTATTCTTCTTGGTACTTTTGTACTTTCAAGCGGTTATTATGATGCATACTACAGAAAAGCACTTAAAGTAAAGGCAGTTATAAAAAAGCAGTTTGATGAGATTTTCTCAGAATATGACCTGATTCTCTGTCCGACAGCTCCTTCAACAGCTCCGGAAATAGGAAAGAGCCTGAGCAATCCTCTTGCCATGTATCTTTCTGACGTATTTACTGTTTCGGCAAATATAGCAGGACTTCCCGGAATTTCAATGCCATGCGGATTTGATAAGAACGGTATGCCGATAGGTGTACAGCTCATGGGACAGGCACTTTCAGATACAAAGGTACTGAATACAGCCTATGCTTATCAGCAGATGACTGACTATCACAAACAGGAGGTGAAGTAAAATGGATTGGGAAATTGTTATGGGTCTGGAAGTTCACGTTGAACTTGCTACAAAAACCAAAATATTCTGTTCTTGCAGTACTGAATTCGGAGGAGCTCCTAATACGCATTGCTGTCCGGTTTGTACAGGTATGCCCGGAACTCTCCCTATACTCAACAAGCAGGTGCTTGAATATGCCGTGAGAGCAGGATTGGCTCTCAACTGTGATATAACGAGATATAATAAATTCGACCGTAAAAACTATTTCTATCCCGACCTTCCTAAGGCTTACCAGATTTCACAGCTCTATCTGCCTTTTGCACAGAACGGTCACGTTGACTTGAAAACAAAATCCGGAAAAGATGTCACAATCCGTATTCACGAAATTCACATGGAAGAAGATGCCGGAAAGCTTGTTCACTCAATGTTCGGTGATGCAACATATCCCGATTATAACCGTTGCGGAGTTCCGCTGATTGAAATCGTATCAGAACCCGATTTCCGTGAGACAGAAGAAGTTATTGCATATCTTGCGAAATTAAAGAGTACGTTTGAATATCTCGGAATTTCCGACTGTAAAATGGAACAGGGTTCAATGCGTGCCGATGTAAACCTTTCTGTACGTCCTAAGGGAAGCAAGGAATTTGGTACTCGTACCGAAATGAAGAACATCAACTCTTTCAAATCTATCGAACGTGCTATTGCATTTGAATCAAAGAGACAGATTGCACTTCTTGAAAGCGGTGAAAGAGTAGTTCAGGAAACCAGACGCTGGGACGAAAACAAGGGCAAGACCTTTGCAATGCGTTCAAAGGAAAATGCACAGGATTACAGATACTTCCCCGAACCTGATATTCCGCCCGTAAGCATTTCGGAGGAAGAAATTCAGCACTATATTTCAATCTGTCCCGAATTTTCAGACGCAAAGGCAAGGCGTTATGTTTCAGATTTCGGACTTTCTGAAGAAGATGCCGGAATTATTGCAGGTTCAAAGTATTTCGCACAGCTCTTTGAAAAGACTGTTGAGCTTTGCAAAGACCCGTCAGAAGTCCGCTACTGGATTATTACTCAGATACTTTACTTCATGAATGAAAAAAATATTCAGCCTGAGGATATAAAGCTTGCTCCCGAAAGGTTTGCACAGTTTGTTAATATCGTCAAGGCAGGCAGAATCAATAAACAGGTCGGAAAAACTGTTTTTGAGAATATGTTCTTTGGCGATGAAAATTTCGATATCGAAAAATTCATCAGGGATAACGAACTCGAACAGGTTGATGATTCTGAGCTTATAGGAAAGGCTGTTCAGGATATAATAAATGCAAATCCAAAGGCAGTTGAACAGTATAAGAGTGGTCAGACAAAGATTGTCGGTTTCTTTATCGGACAGGTTATGAAACAGCTTAAAGGCAAAGCAAATCCGGCATCAGTAAACAAGGCTGTAAACGATGCCCTCGAAAATTTAAAGGAGGATTAATCTAATGGATTTTCTTGATTTTGAAAAGAAAACAGATACAACTGATATAGCCTACGTTATTGACGGCTTTCAGAAAGGTACTATCAAGGACGGCGACAAGGTTACTTTAAAGGGTACTATTCACCGTATAAAGGAAATGAGTGGTTTTGCGTTCGTAAATATCCGCACTTCAAGAATGGTTTTCCAGTGCGTATGGGAGGACGGAAAAAGCAATATTGATTCTGAAGGATTCAAGGATTTCAGCTGTGAAGAATGTGTTATCATTGACGGAACAGTTATTGCAGAGGAAAGAAGCAGACTGGGATTTGATGTCCGCATTGACGATATGAAGCGTATTTCAGGACGTGCAGCAGTTCTTCCGGTTGAAGTAAGCAACGACCGCAAGATTGATAAGCTTAACCTCAATACACTTCTTGACAACAGGGTAATTGCCCTGAGAAATCCGAAAATACGTGCTATTATGCGTATCTGTGACGGTGTCATGTATTCATTCAGGGAGTTTCTCCGTCAGGAAGGCTTTACCGAATTTGTTCCGCCGAAAATGGTTGAATCAGGAGCTGAGGGCGGAGCTGATATGTTTGAAGTTGATTATTTCGGAAGAAAAGCATATCTCAATCAGAGTCCGCAGATGTACAAGCAGATTATGGTCGGCGTTTTCCAGAAAGCCTATACAGTAGGCCCTGTATTTCGTGCGGAAAAATTCAGCACTAACAGACATATCAATGAATTTCAGGGACTTGACCTCGAAATGGGCTTTATTGATTCCTTCGAGGATTTAATGGACTTGGAAGCAAGAATGTTTGTATTTATGTTCAGAACTCTTAATGAACAGTATTCCGCTGAGCTTGAGATGTTCCTCGGACGTGGAAACAAGCTTCCTGAGCTTACAAAATTCCCGAAAATCAGATTTATGGACGCTAAAAAGCTCTTTGCAGAGGCTCACCCCGGAGAAGTCGGAATCAAGGCTCTTAATGAACCCGATTTTGCTCCTGAAGAAGAAAAATGGCTCGGCGAATACTTCCTTAAAGAGCATAACTGCCCGATAGTTTTCGTTACTCACTATCCGTCAGTCAAGCGTCCTTTCTATGCAATGGACGACCCCGAGGACAAGAATTTCACACTCAGCTATGATATGCTTCTGAATGGTCTCGAAGTAACAACAGGCGGACAGCGTATTCACGATTACGAAATGCAGGTTGCAAAAATGAAGTCCAGAGGAATGAATACTGATGATTTTGAGGACTATCTGACCATGCACAAATACGGAATGCCACCTCACGGCGGAATGGGACTTGGACTTGAACGTATTGTACAGAATATTCTGGGACTTGACAATATCAAGAAAGCTACAGCATTTCCGAGAGACAGAGACAGACTCCGTCCATAAAATTTTTATAAGCTTCGGGGCGAACCTTTATAGGTTCGCCCCTTTTAAATTTATTTGCTTGTATATGTTGTGGTTGAAGTGAAAGTATATGTAGTACGATTTTCAGAGGAAGTGCAAAATGTGGTTTTTGTATCCGGACTTTCACTGCATATTTTTTCCGCATTGAATCCAAGAGCTTTAAGGCTTTGGAAAAGAGTCTCATCAAAAGGACATCTGACACTTTTCCCACTGATTGAGGCTGTGATATGTCTGCTTCCTAGCTCATAGCATAGTCTTCCCATTTCCTGAATATCTGAAACGGTAATTAAAATCATATTTATTCTTCCTTTGTATCATGGATTTCATTTTTTACCAGCTTGAAAATAACTGTTCCCTCAACAATAAGCGGTGAAGCGATATGGAAAAAGACGACTGATTTTTCCGGTGCAGTTATACGTGCGATTACATCACAGTTCAGAGGATTGAGTATCTCGGCTATAACCTGTCCGGCCTCAGCAACCCTGCCGGTTTTTGTCAGTATTCTGCATATTCCACCGCAGGGAGAATGAAGCTGTATCATATCTGATTCACTGATAATTGAAGTAACATATCCTGAGTGAATCGGATAGCTTATAATTTTATGATTTTTCATAAAACGCAGAACAGCATCTACCGCTTCTACTGCGGATTCTTCTTTCAGTTCATCTGTTGACTGAGTAAAAAGAGAATATGCTTTTGTATTCCACAACTGCCAGTTATAATTAAGTGTTGTAGTATCATAGGGGCGTGGGGTTCTGCGAACGGCATAAGGCAAGCCGAAATCTGAAAGTCCCTCATCAGTTGTAAACCCTGTAACCATATGCTTTACATGAGTAAGAAACTGTCCGGGCTGATAGAAGCTTGCAAGCTGAATACCGTATTCAAAGCCCTGAATTTCAGAAAAAAGACCGTCAGCAATACGCTGAGTAGTTTCGCCGAGATTATAGCCCGGAAACATTCTGTTTATATCTGTATTATCCATAGCCCAGAAACGCTTTCCGATATTCATGGAGTAATAGTTTGCACATGGAATAATCATAATTCCTTTATCGGGTGATATAGCTCCTGAA
>JAQXFT010000198.1 GCA_029005335.1 Oscillospiraceae bacterium | reverse complement strand
AGATAGTAATTATATACCAGTCTTACACAGCCAAAGGTTTGTGCAAACATCGTATACTGTTCTTTATTCGGATATATTCTGAATTTATATGCTTTATTCAATACTTTTCACCCTGACTTTCAATATATTTTCTGCTTATATCACATTATTTTTAGTTTGTCTATAACAGCACGCAATTCATCCCCCACCTAAAGAGGTGGGGGTCTTCTTGCTGAAAATGATAAAATTTATAAGTTTTAATAGAATCTACTATCTTCCGGAAGATTATCAGGATTTATCCATTGAATTTGTTTAGATGCTTTACCCTCTTCGATAAAAGTTTTTATTACTTCCCAAGCTAAAATTGGAGGTATAAATAGACCTACTGAAACTTCTAATTCATCAGTAGTTTCAGTAATATCCTCAATTTTATTAATATCAAATAGTGATATTTCTTCTATTTTTCTATCACTATAATTAAAATAAAAACCATAATTTAAATTTACACCTATAGTTAAGGTTGCTGAGAAATTATCTTCAAAGTAGTGTATTTCAGCTCCTTGTCCATCAGACCAATATTTTTCGAAGCCTTCAACTGTATATTTATACATTGTTTGAATATCAATGTTTTTTATTATTTTTCCAGTAGGGGTATAAAACTCAGTATATTTCATAAATAGTGTAATCCTTTCTATATTATCATTAATATTATAATGAAAAAATAATTTATTGTCAAGTATTATTTTATAACCCCTGCTTCTTTTAACTTCTCAAATAAAAATGGAATGTGCTAATTCAGTATATGATAAGCTTTTCAGATGTGTTCTGATTTGCAGAGAAATAATCTGTGATACGAAATCAGCTCCCGTTAAAGCGGGAGCTTGAAATCTTCTATTCTTCTTCTTTTAAAATCTGAGGGAGAATGAAAATCTCCGCATAGAACAGATACAGAAAGTTAAGGAACACTATCAGGCATATGAGAGCTGCTTTGTTTTTCATGACATCAAGCTTATATAATGAGATTCCTGCCGTCAGCCATGAAAACAGCATTACAAAACTTATAATGAGTTCAAAATTAGAGCCTGTTTCAGTACCGCCTATAAAGAATAATGTGATAAGAAAGACAGCGATACTTATTAATCCTTTTTTAGCTAATTGTTTTCTGTTTTCCATAATAAAACCTCCGTATAAAAAATTTAGTTTTTTAAAAAATTCCGGCACGATAAAAATTTTATCAAAGCTCAGAAACTGACATCAACAGACCAAGTCATATTTATCCTCCTTTCTGAATGGTTATTCCCTCAGATTTCAATACCGAGAAAATAGTCGAGAGAGCGTCTTGAAATTTTCCAGCCCTGACCCTGAATTTTAAAAACATCAAGATAGATATAATCAGATTCCTCTAATTCAATAGTAAGAGTATAGCCCTTTGTGATTTCGATATCTGAGCCGGATTTTAAGTTATAGTCACTTTTAATTTCTAAAAGCTGGTAATCTTCCAGTCTGGTTTTATCCTCAATTTCTAAAGAAAGCGGTAATCTGTCTGAAATTACCACATGGACAAATTCAATGATTTTCGTTAACTGATTAATATCATTTTCTGTCAGTGCCTGCATAAAATCATCGGTATAAACAGTCTGGTAAATTTTTTCACCGTCAGCATCATTCAGCCCCTTTTCCAGAGCATTTATAACACTGTGGTATGTTGAAAATTTTCTTGATGAATAACTGACAGAGCTGTCTTTTTCCGGATTATTTCCCATAATTACAAGAACAATTACTATTATTGCGATTATTAAAGCCCCTTTATTTTTCGTCGCTGTTCCGTTCATATTTAATCCTCCTTGACAAAATTTCTTATAAGTGTTAAAATTAATCAGTATTTCCTGTCAACTTAATTGTATCACATATAAACAGCAGGTTTATCGCAAATATCCTGTATTTTATCACAAATTCAGAACGGAGGAAGATTATATGAATTTCAGTACCTTTCTATCTTTGATATTTCAGGCTAAAATTACTGGTACAGGCAGACTTGGAAGAGGCAGAATATATGTAAAGCTCATGCAGATAATCGCTGACTATGAATTTCCGGAATGTTCGGGAGAAATAAATATTCTTCAGAAATTCAATTACAATCTCACATCTTCCGAAACATATGCAAGTCTTGATAAAATGCTCAACAGATATATTAAAACCGGAAAGGGTTATCCTTATGAGCTTTTCAGCTTCAGGAATTTTGAAAAAAATATCCGTGAAAACTATAAGGTTAATCTTGTAAAAATGAAAAAATTCTGTGATGAAGTTTTTGATAATGAAAAGCTCGATTCTCTTGTATATACCATGCTTGAAATACTGAATCATGATAATGAAATCAGAAATATTCTTTATGGTTGCGGGTATATTCCAAAGGAAAAACTTTTCGGAAGCTCTGCTCACCCGAAGTATATATGCATTGAAGCTCTGCTGACGGGGCTTCTTTATCATACACACAATAATATCTCAGGAACTGAAAATAATAATGAACTTCTTAAAGCTCCTGAAAGGCTTTCATTTCACATAATAAGATATAAAGATGAAAAATCCCTTGATTTGGAAATGCCGGCAAATCCGGTTTATAATATCTGCGAAAATGCAAGGCATCAGAAATCCGCTGAAATCAGGTATCAGACCGAATTGAAATATAATAATATTACTGTTGATAAACTACCTGAAAAAAGAAATATATTTCTCTATGGTACAGGCGGTTCGGGAAAGACTACTTTTCTGCTGAATCAGTTAAAAAATCAAAATACTGTTAATTTTTATTTTCCACTTTATCAGTACAGGACTGAGATTCACGAAAAATTTAACAATAAAAGCTGTTGGATTTTACTTCAGATTCTTTTAAAATATCACTATCAGTATGAATATCAGACATATGAGGCTCTGACAGCAGGTGAAGAGGAAAAAAATGTTTTAAATCAACTGACAGAACTTGAAAAGCTCCTGAAAAACAATCCTGAGGACTGGAAGCCTGCATATACTCTTCTGCTTGACGGACTTAATGAAATGTCATATGAGAGACAGTCAGAATTTATAGATGAGCTTGATTTTATATACAGGGAATGGAAAAATGTAAACATAATTGTTGCAGGAAGAACTGTTCCGGATTATGACTTGTTCAGCAATTTTGAATGTATTGAAGTAGGCGGAATTACTGATGACGATTTGGACAGGGCTTTATCTGAGAACAATATCATACTGAAAGATGAAAAAATCAGAGGGATTCTTAAAAACCCGATGTTTCTGAATATGTATATTGCGGAAACAGCAAGCGGACATTCACTTAATACAAGGGGCGAAATTCTTGATGAATACATTATGAGGCAAGATAATGATATAATATATAAGGACAGTGTAGCAAGCTTTATTATACGTTATTCCCTGCCGTTTGCCGTAAAGAGTATGTTTGATATTTGTTTTCACCATGAAATCAGCAGAGGAGAATTACTTGAAGCCATAGATGATTCATTTGAATTTTATCTGATGAATGACTGTATATATCAGAATTATATTGCACCTCAGAAATACAATAAAAATACTCTTCTTAAAAGAAGAGCATATACTGACCTGATTGAAATGATTCTCAATAATACGGGGCTTCTGGAGCAATCTGAAACAAATTCCGGCAGACTGCATTTTGTCCATCAGTATTTCCGTGATTATTTTGGTGCAAGGCATATCCTGAATCTGATTGAATCAATTGAAATATCGTATAAATACAAGCCTCGTAAACAAGCAGAAATGTTTGAAAAATGGGGGATTACAAGTATATGGTATGGTGGGACAGCATTTCAGGACGGAGATGAAGTATATCGCCTTATAGGTGAAATCTGCGGAGATTACAGGAATATTCCGTCCGAAGACTTTGTCTATCACTGGACAGTCCTTGACAGTCTGCTTGATACCATGCGTGAATACAATTCTTATCAGACGGCGGACAACGTCATAAAAACCATGAGTCTTGTCAGAAATAATATAATATGTGATGTTGATTTCAGTAAAATAAATATACCGTTGTTTATACATGATATTGACTTCAGCTTTAACGGGAAATATCCCTGCTCTTTCCGTAAATGCATAGTGCCGTTTCCGCATACAACAACTAATCTGGGCTTTAAGAACTGTGATTTTACAGGAGCATTCTTTCTGGATAATGAGTACAGGGAAATTCTGAGTAAGGCGGGAGCGGTATTTGATTCTGATAACACAAGGCTTATGGATAATCTGCTGAAAAAATTTGATTATTACCATAACACCTGAACCGGACATAATAAATATGCCCGTGAAAAGATTCGTATACTTTTCACGGGCTTTATATGCTTATTGTTGTTCAGTTTTGTGCAGAGTAATGTTTATATCATCAACAAGACTTTTGATTTCAACAATTGAGTTATTGATAATTCTTGTACTTGTATTTGTCGTACTTACATTGTCATCAAGAACACTGAATGCATTTATAGTAGTTTCGAGGATATTTACCATTTGTCTTACGCTGTCGGCATCCATACTGCTGTTATTGTTGCAGAATGCGACTATATTATTAAGCAGGCTGTTAACCTGTCCGGCTTTCTGACTGGTTTTTGAGGTAGATTCGTCGATAGTATTCATATTTTCCACAATTTCATTGAGGTCATGTCTGAGCTTGTCTGAGAGTTCGAGGCACTGACTGGTAATTTCAGCAAGCTTTTCATGTTGCATACTAAGTTCACTATGCCTTGCAAGAAGAACGGATTTTGCATGAACGATACAGTTATCCGGAGTATTCAGCCCTCTGTATATAGCTATAGCCATATCATGACATGATTTATATCCGCAGGCATGACAGTTATAATTGCGTTCAGCTTCTGTATGCTTGCCCATCATCTCAAATACAGGCTCAAGCTGACTTTTATTAGGAATGGGAGAGGGATTCATTCGGTTATAGCTTCTCATGAAATCTGAAATATTAAGCTTTTCATCAAATTTTTTGAAGAGCTTGTCATCTCCGGAGCGGAAAATACCGGTTTTACGTTTCTTTTTAGCTTCCTTTTCAACTTCTCTCATAGTAGCCATTACATCAAAAACAGTCTGATTTGTACCGGAAGCAGGACCCACATTACAGCCGAATTCACATGAAAGAACGTCGAATACCTCTGGGTGTTTGTGTTCCGGCATACTTGCATACATATCGAGTTCCAGATAGACCTTGTGAACGCCCTCAGAAGTTGTAATATTTATATCGGGATTGTGAAGCCACAGATTATCCCTGAGTCCGCCTGGACGGGGATATACTGCACCGACCTGTCCCTGCTGTTCGTCGAATTCATATTCAAAATCGGTAGTTGGATTTGAAGGAATTTTTATATTGTTTCTTTCAAAATATTCGCTGAGCTTTTTGAATGTGACATTATAATCAACAAGACCTGTTTCCATAAATTCCGTCTTTTTAGCTATACACGGTGAAAGAACGGCGATACGGTTGCTTTTCCTGAGATATTTTTTTATGTATGTTACCGCACAGGCGATAGGGCTGTGAATAGGGGAGAGATTCATAAGAAGTCTGGGCTGATATATTTCGATATATTTTACTATAGCGGCACAAGGCTGGGTTATGACGTTGCCGACTTCATTATTTTCAATAGCTCTGAGGTGAGCCCATGTGCATATATCAGCTCCCAGTGATACATCATATATCAGGCAGCCTTTTACTCTGAACCAGTTGAGGATACCTTTCCACTGTGCAGGGAATATTGACTTGATAGCAGGTGTAGCGAGAACTATGAGCTTTTCTTTTGAAATCCGAGCCATAAAAGCCTCAGTATCATCAATATAGTCTCTTGCCCCATGGTTACAGGTTCTTACACATTCTCCGCAGGTAATACATCTGTCCGGATTTACTGTTGTAACGAATTTTCCGTTATCAAGCATTTTAGTTATATTTGCTTCGGGGGCGGGGCAGGTTCTGACGCAGGCATTACAGCCTACACATTTTTCAGGTTTTACTATAATTATTTCATTCATAATATCAAGACTCCTTAAATTATTAAAAATGTAAATTGAATACAGAGGTTGATTTTTTATCAGCTGATAGATTCCGCCTGTCTTGCAAGTTCCTCAAGGCTGAGAACCGGGGACTGTTGATTATTCTTTTTATTATTTATAGCTTCTGTCTGTTCCGGAATTTTTTCAGAGCCGGGATTCCGGGATTTTTTATCGTTTATGGCTTCTGCCTGTCTTGCAAGCTCTTCGAGGCTGATATTTTCATTTTTTGATGCATTGATTCTTCCTGTTTCAAAATCCCTGATGTCACGTTCAAGGCTGTCCTGAAATTCGTCCATGAAATTATCTGAAACGATATTTACAGAATCAAGGCTACTTATAAATTCCGCATCATCATATTCATTTGCAGGAGCATCAGGAAGCTCCGGAATATATTCCTCCGGAATCTGAAAGACGGGGACTCCGTCTCTTTCAAGAGTATTTTTTGTTTCTGCGAGCATTTTTTCTGATTTGCCGAGTATATCGCTTCCTGATTTTTTAAATTCTTCAAAAGTATCCTTTAGCTTTGAAAATACCTGATTTATTTTATTTACGTCATCAAGCATAAGAGCCTTCATATTTCCGGAGGAGACTTCTATCTGTTTCAGGCTGTTATCTGCCTCAGCAGTAATTTCAGAAGCTTTTCTGTTTGCATCACTGATTATATTTTCGGCAAGCTTTCTTGAATTTTCCTCCAGTTCAGAGGCTTTTTTTTTCGCTTCGCTTATAAGGATATCCGCTGATTTTTTAGCTTCAACGAATACCATGCTGAATACGGTAGCGTCGTCCTCAGTCTGAAGTGATGATATTTTCATATTGGCATCTGAAACATTCTGTTCAAGTTCAGAGACATTTTCTTTGAGGGTGGAGATTTCGTATTCTTTCTGTTTGTTGTCAGTTATGAGAGCATTGAGTTTTTGGGACATAATCTGATTTTCGGTCTGCAATTCAATAATTTTTGCTCTTTCTTCAGAGATAATGGATTCATATATTTTTTCCTGTTCTGTACCGGTCTTATATTTTTCAACAGCGAATTTTACTTCTCCGAGTTCATTTTCCAGCTCAGAAATCTGAGAATACAGCATTCTGAGGCATTTATCGACGTCCTCCTTATCGTATCCTCCGAATGCCGTTGTTTTAAAAAATATGATTTCAGCCATTTATATTCATTCGTTACTGAAAGCCTTATGTTTTACAGTAACTGCCTCCTTTTTATTTTTTTAAGATTTCAAATATGATATTCAATCATATTTTGTATTAATTCATATTATATCATATATTTTTGTATTTGTCAATTGAATTTTCTGATACATTTTATATATGATTTTGAATCACCAGTAATTTTCGCAGTTCCGGATTAATTTTTTTACTTCTTCGTTATTATAAAGTCCGAGGTCGAAAAGCTTGTCAGCCTGACATCTGGTGATTTTGCCGGTAAATGAGTAAACGAACTGACCATGTTGTCTTTGAGTTCCGTCCCACGAATCAATAATTTTAATCCAGCCGGCTCTGCCGAGAGTACGTTCAGGGAATCTTGAATCCGGAAAAAATTTTTCAGCAAGCATTTTGGCACATTTTGTGTGATTGGTATAGCTACAGGAATAAGTATCACCTTCGGGAGACATCCAGCCCAGTCTGAAATTCTCATCATTTTTGAAATACATTTCCTCCAGAGAAAGCGGATAATCCTCATCAGTTTCAACAATTTTTACAAATCCGTAATCATTTTCAGTAAAGCGATAATAGCCTCCCTTGTCATCAATCAGAACCGGAAGCTTATCTTCAGTAATTATGCTTTTGAATTTTGTATCTTCAAGCTGTTCAGGACAGTCAGCATATCTGTAGTAATAATATCCTGTTTCGGATTTATATATTGCATATTTTCTCATAACAGCATTCTCTCCTTAGTTATATATAATTATATCACATATATTCTGAAAATTCAAGTATTTTTTCAGATTTTGTGTTAAAAGTGCTGAAACGGGATTATATTTTACTGCATCTTATCAGAGAAAAATTGTATCTTACCTTTTTGCGGTTGCAATTATTGAAATTCTGATTTATAATAATATCCGGTATAAGGTATTTTTTTGTAATTTAAGCTCAGATTTTAAAAAAAAGGAGGATAAATATATGTCATATTTCAAATTGCAGGCAGGTTGTCTTGCGATATTGCTTTACATTGCATTTATATATTTTCATGGTTGTCTGAAATATCACAGAAAATTCAGACATTCACTTTTCGGAAAGATGATTGCAATTGGAATTACGGAAATTTTTCTGGACGGTGCGACAGCTTATACTGTCAATTATCTTGAATGTATTCCGGATATGGTGAATCTGATTCTGCATTTGTTTTTTCTTCTGAGCATTGATGCGACAATTTTTGCTGTATTTATGTACATACTGCACATCACAGGGCTTGAACCTGAGAGCAGGAAAGGAAAGCTTTTAATTTTGCTGCCATTTGCCTGCAATGCATCAGTTATGATTTTTACAATAGGTTCTCTGAAATATATTAAAGGAAGAACTACAAATTATTCTATGGGGATTCCGGTATACTGCTGTTACATAATGGTTGCGGTTTATATTCTTCTTCTGGCAGGAGTTCTTATAAAACGCTGGAATTATATAAACAGCGACAAGCATAACGGAATTATTACTTTTTTTATTGTATATTCGGTTATAACTGTTGTTCAGATGATTTTTCCGGAGATACTTATTTCAAGTCTTGCTATAACAGTTATGATTCTGGGAATATATATGAATTTTGAAGACCCTGCTGTAAAGGAGCTTGAGAGATATTACTCTGAAACTGTAATGAATTTTGCGACACTTATCGAAAACCGTGACAGCAGTACAGGGGGACATATCCGACGTACAGCAGAATATGTCCGTCTTATTGCAGAGGAGCTTCGCAGAAACGGACAGTATAAGGAAATTCTTACAAAGGATTATATTGAAAATCTTCTGAATGCTGCTCCTATGCACGATATCGGAAAAATTTCCGTGCCTGATTCCATTCTTAAAAAGCCGGGAAAGTTGACGGGTGAAGAATTTGAAATCATGAAACGCCATGCTTCTGACGGAGGAAATATTATACGAGAAACCTTCGGGAATCTTGGGAATAAAGAATACTGTCAGATAGCATATGAGGTATCAAGATACCACCACGAAAAATGGAACGGAAACGGATATCCTGACGGGCTGAAAAGAAATGAAATTCCGCTCTGTGCAAGAATTATGGCTATAGCAGATGTTTTTGATGCAGTTTCCGAAAGGCGTTGCTATCGTGATGCCATGCCGATTGAACAGTGCTTTGAAATTATAGCACAGGGAAGCGGTCAGGATTTCGACCCGATTATTGCAGAAACCTTTCTGAATGCCAGAGAAAAGGTTGTGAAAATTCATGATAAATTCATTAAAGATACTGACATGCAAAAGCACAAAATATCATGAAAAGCTTTCTGTCATCTGTTATAATTGAAGTACAGAACAGGAGGAAAGAATCATGGAATGGATAAAGTCAATTCAAAGGGCAATCGATTATATAGAAGCTCATCTTACAGAGGAAATCAGTCTTGAGGAGACGGCAAAGGCAGCATACTCATCGCCCTTTCACTTTCAGAGGGTATTCAGTATTCTGTGCGGTTTTACAGCAGGGGACTATATCAGAATGCGTAGGCTTTCATCAGCGGCTGAGGAGCTTATGCACAGTGATAAAAAAGTAATCGACATCGCTCTTAAATACGGATATGATACTCCGGAAAGCTTTACCCGTGCATTTACACGTTTTCAAGGAGTTACACCCAAAGAGGTTCGCAACGGTGCAAATGCAAAATCATTTTCCCGACTGTCTGTAAAATTAATTTTAACAGGAGGAAGTACAATGGATTACAGAATCGAAAAGCTTGATGCTTTCAGTATTATCTGCAAACGCAGGCAGGTAAGCAAGCCCCAGAACGCTACTGCTACGGAGGATATTTCAAAATTCTGGGACGAGTGTACAAAGGACGGAACAATTTCCAGAATTATAAATTATTTCCCTCAGAATTTAAGGCTTAAAGGCTTGCTGGGAATATGCTTTTCCGAAGATATGGAAGCTTTACAATTTCCCTATGGTATCGGTGTGGAATACGACGGCAGAGCAGTCAGTGATGATGATTTGGAGATTATTGAAATTCCCGCAAAAACATATGCTGTTTTTACCTGTACCGGTAAAATGCCCGATGCATTTTCAGAAACATACCGCAGAATCGTAACAGAATTTTTCCCCCAGAGCGAACGCTATGAATATGCACATGGAATTGAGCTTGAGGTCTATCCGTCAGAGGATATTGACGACCCGGATTACACCTGTGAAATCTGGATTGCAGTAACCGAAAAATAGCACATATCAAAAGCCGGCAACCGGATTTTATTCCGGCTGCCGGCATATTTTTTATCGGTTAAGCTTTCCGTCACCGCCCATAAGAGCAGTCATTTCTTCAATTCTTTCAATCGGGAATGGTGTTTCGCAAAGTGGCTTCATAGCTATGCTCATCAGCTTCATAGGGTTATCGTCGGCAGCAATGCGGTTTGAAGAGAGCTTTCCGCAGCGTCTGCAGCGGTGAATAATTGCCCAGTCTCCGCCCTTTCGTACCCATACTGCGACAGGCTCCATAATTCCTCCGCAGTCGGAGGCACGGTCTCCCGGTTCGTTATCGAGGTGAAGGCTTGAAAGGCAGTTCGGACAATGATTTCTGTGATTAGTTCCTGCACCGTCAGGGAAGACCTGCCTGCCGCACACCTTACAGATAAAAATATCTTTGCACGGGTGATTTTTGTAATATCCTTTTTCGTATGCTTTTCGTTTATTTTCACGGTTCATTCTGATTTCCTCCGAAGATAGTTTTTAAAACTCCTCTGGGAGGAAGAGAGATATAAAAATCCTTTCCTCCCGGTCAGGATACTATCTCCGTATATGTTTTTTTATTCAAAAATTACATCTCCTTAAATTTTATAGTCATGGAAAATCTGATAATTTTATTATACAGCATATTTTCCGGTTTGTCAAGAATTATTAAGATTTTTTACTGTGCAGGGCATTTATAAGAATATATATTCCAATCAGCAGGATTACGGAAACTGTCATAATTATATACATTGTACCGATTTCTATGGAATTTCCGAAAAATTCGGGGTTGCAGTCGATTGACTCTGCGATTCCGTCAACAAGATTTTCCGGAACGTTCTGTGATTTCATTTCCTCAAAAGTACCTCTGAGAGCATGATTCCTCAACAATGAAGTTCCGTAAGTTCCGGGGAGAAATGAAATTACTTTCTGCAATCCCTCTGAGAAATTTGAGATAGGCATATAAGCTCCGCATATGAATCCGTAGCCTGCACTCATAATTGTACCGACTGCCGAAATCTGTCCCTGAGAGCTTAAAAACACATTGATAACAGATGATAATGCTGTTCCGAAAAGGGTAAGCAGAATTACATCAAGAATTATGCATAAGACATCTTCTGCGGAAAGATACCAGCCTGTATTTGCAAGATAGATGAAGCAAAGTCCGGCAGTAGCAAGGCATACAATTAAAGTGCTTATAAGTGTTGAAATATAGTAGCTCATTGCAAGGGTAGATTTTTTTACCGGTGACATAGTAAGGTCACGCCTCGTACCGTTTACTTTATCCTGTACCATAAGCATATTGGAGCAGAATGCTACAGTCACACAGCATACCGCAAGCAGAGAGGATACCAGTTCACCGCCTACGCAGGCATTTATAAGCTCATCAGGAAGTGTAAATCCTTTGGGCATTGCAGATTCAAAGCTATCCTTATAAACCTTTCCGAGAAAGGTTATGTAGAGTACAAGAAGTATTGCAGGGGTTATAAGAGATGTAAAGAACATTCCCCTGTCCTTGAAAAAAAGCTTGCAGTTTCGCTGTATAAGAGAAAAAAGTCCGTTCATTGTATGTCACCTCCTGAAATTTTACTGCCTGTTACTGCTAAGAATACGTCGTCCATTTTTCCCTTGGTTATTTCGTAATCCGAAAACAGCTCCGGATACTTTATAATAAGCTCCGTTGCTGATTTTGTATTCTTAACTTTGATGCGATAAGCGTCACGGATTTTTTCATACGGAAGCCCGAGTGATTTTATCTGCGGTTCAGTCAGTCCGTAGAATGTAATGAAATCGCCTGTATACGAATTTTTAAGCTGAAGCGGAGTACCCTCTGCAACAATTTTACCGCTGTTCAGAATTATAACATAGTCAGCGTCAGAAGCCTCCTCCATATAGTGAGTAGTAAGGAATACGGTCATATTTTCATCACGCCTTAATTTTGTGACAACGTCCCAGAGAATTTTTCTTGTCTGAGGGTCAAGACCGGTAGTAGGTTCGTCCAGAATCAGAATTTCGGGCTTATGAAACAATGCACGGGCAATATCGATTCTTCGACGCTGACCGCCTGAGAGCTTTCCGACAGTACGATTCAGGAGATTTTCAAAATCCAGAAGCCCTGCAAGCTCTGACAGACGATTTTTAAAATCCCTGCCGTTAATGCCATAGAGTGAAGCTCTGCTTTTCAGATTGTCATAAACTGAAAGAGCCTTGTCCAGTACGGAATTCTGAAAGACGACTCCTAAATTTCTTTTTACCTCGTCAATATTCCTGTCAGTATCCTTGCCGGAAATTGTTATGCTTCCGGAATCCTTTTGAAGCTGTCCGCAAATCATAGAAATTGTGGTGCTTTTTCCCGCACCGTTTACCCCTAAAAATGCAAAAAGCTCGCCTTTTTTAACATTAAAGCTGAGATTCTGCACGGCTCTGACATCTCCGAAGGATTTGCAAAGATTTCTGATTTCAATAATATTTTCCATTCAAGCACTCCTTTATATTTTTTTTACAGTCTGATTATAGCATAATGAAATTTCATATGCAACTTTTTCAGGACAACCTGCATTTTTATATTGATAAGATGCTTTCCGTGAAAAATTTTACATAGATTTTCGATATGAACGGTTTTAAACTTAACATGACGGTATTATAATATTGACTGTAAAGAAAAATTACAAAGGAGTTAATAGCTATGAAGAAAATGATTTTAAGTGCGACATCATTTCTTATGTGCCTTGCAGTTCTGGAAGGCTGTGGAAATCAGGATACGGCTGGCGGTACGGTATCGACTGACGGCTCTACATCTATGGAAAAGGTAATCGGAGCTTTGGGAGAAGCTTTTCAGGCGAATAATGCCGGAATATCATTCACATACAATCCGACTGGTTCAGGCTCAGGAATAACAGCAGTATCGGAGGGAAGATGCGATATAGGACTTTCAAGCCGAAAGCTTAAAGATGAAGAAAAAGCCTCCGGACTGACTGAAACAGCCCTTGCATATGACGGAATCGCATTGGTAGTAAATCCGGCAAACGGTGTGGACGATTTAAGCCTTGATGAGGTTTCAAAAATCTATACGGGCGAAATTACAAACTGGAGCGAGCTTGGCGGAGACGACCTTGAAATTGTCCTCATAGGACGTGAGGCTGGAAGCGGTACAAGAGACGGATTTGAATCTGTAACAGGTACAGAAGATAAATGCAAATACCGTCAGGAGCTTACATCAACCGGAGATGTTATAACCACTGTTGCAGGAAATGAAAATGCAATCGGATATGCTTCTCTGGCATCAGTAAAGGATACAGTAAAAGCAGTATCAGTAAACGGAGTTTATCCGACAGAAGATACAATCAAAAACGGAAGCTATGCTGTACAGAGACCCTTTGTACTTGTTACAAAGACAGACAAACAGCTCTCGGATACGGCTAAGAAATTTTTTGACTACGCCCTTTCAGAGGAAGCAGAAAGCATAATTTACAGTGCAGGCGTAGTTCCGGCAAGGGAATGATTCTATGAAAAACAAGAGCAGAATTTTTGAAAATGCAGTACACGGAATATTTCTTATTCTGGGGCTGATTACAATAGCCTGTGTGCTTCTCATAACAATTTATCTGATTATTGCGGGAATACCTGCAATAAAGGAAATCGGACTGTTTAAATTTCTTTTCGGAAAGACATGGGCTTCCACAGCAAGTACGCCGTCATATGGAATCCTGCCTTTCATACTCACGAGTATTTACGGTACAGCCGGAGCAATTCTTCTGGGAGTTCCGGTGGGATTCTTTACAGCAGTATATCTTGCAAAGCTTGCACCCCCGAAGATAAAGGCTACGGTGCAGAGTGCAGTAAAGCTTCTTGCCGGCATACCCTCAGTTGTATATGGACTTGTCGGAATGCTCATACTTGTGCCTGCTATAAAAAATATATTCGGAATACCCGACGGAGCAAGTCTGCTGGCATCTGTTGTCGTACTTGCTGTAATGATACTTCCGTCGATTATATCAGTATCAATGACATCTCTTGAGGCAGTTCCGAAGGATTATGAATATGCATCTCTTGCACTGGGAGCAACACCTGTAGAGACATATTTCAAGGTATCTGTTCCGGCAGCAAAAAGCGGAATCACCGCCTCGGTGGTACTTGGAGTAGGAAGAGCTATCGGAGAAGCTATGGCAGTTATAATGGTATCCGGAAACGTTCCGAATATGCCGTCACTTTTCCAGAGCGTAAGATTCCTTACAACGGCTGTAGCAAGTGAAATGTCATATTCTTCGGGACTTCAGAGGGAAGCACTCTTTTCAATAGCTCTTGTACTGTTCCTTTTCATAATGCTGATAAATGCCGCACTTAATTTCTTTCTGAAACGTGACAAGGAGAGATAAACTATGGAAAATGTAAAAACACTTTCACTTGCAAAGGGCAGCACAAATACATCATCAGGACGCAGATTCTATATTTTTGCAATGAAAACGCTTATGGCATTATCTGTAATATTTACCTGTGCTGTAACGCTTTTTATAATCGGATATGTACTTTTAAAAGGGATACCGAATATAACATGGGAGCTTCTTTCGACATCTCCCAGTTATCTTTCGGGAAAAACAGGAATACTTCCTGATATTGCAAATACTCTTTATATGCTTATTGCCACACTTCTGATAGTTCTTCCTCTGGGAGTAGGCTCAGCGGTATATCTTACGGAATATGCACAGAATAAAAAGCTTGTGGGAATTATTGAATATGCCGCTGAGACACTTTCAGGAATACCATCAATAATATACGGACTTGTCGGAATGTTGTTTTTCTGTCAGTTCATGGGCTTTCAGACATCACTGATTGCAGGAGCATTGACACTTGTAATCATGAACCTCCCGACCATTATGAGAACTACTCAGGAGAGCCTGAAAACAGTTCCGGACAGCTATCGTGAAGGAGCGTTCGGACTTGGTGCAGGAAAGTGGAGAGTAATCAGGACTGTTGTGCTTCCGAACTGCGTTGACGGTGTAATAACAGGCTGTATTCTTTCAGCAGGAAGAATACTCGGAGAATCAGCTGCACTTCTCTTTACAGCAGGCTTTGCACATACTCTGAATGGCTTTATAAGTGGTCTTTCGAGTTCAGGTTCAACCCTTACAGTAGCTCTCTATGTATATGCCAAGGAG
>JAQXFT010000197.1 GCA_029005335.1 Oscillospiraceae bacterium | reverse complement strand
ACATTGCTTATAACCTGACTTGTAATTACAGATGCAATTATTTCATTACCGCTTATAACTGATGAGATAAAATTCTGAATCCTGTCAATATTTCCTGTATTTCCGCTGAATATAAAAAAGCATACAAAGGTCGCAAGCAGTGCATAATCAACTTTCGCAAAAATTCTGACATCTGATACGAGAATCAGCAGTAAACACACTGCAAGGCATATATACTGATTTATAAAGCCTGATACGGTAAGTATGCAGATTATAAATATTGCCGAATAAATCAGAGCTTTCATCTTTGGCACTGAATTGCTTTGGATATTCCTGATTGGTTCTATTTTTTGGTCATTTATAAGAAACGTCATCAGCGAAAGCATTATATAGCTTGCAATTCCATATGGGAGCATTGTTACGAAAAAATCTGATGATGAAAGTCCGTAATACGAACATATAAAAATATTCTGAGGATTGCCGATAGGAGTCATCATACTTCCGAGATTTGCCGAAGCGGTCTCTATAATTACAGCGAATATGAGATTATTTTTTTTATCGATTCCTGCCGAGCTGAAAAGTGCTATCGTAACAGGTACAAAAGTAATAAGTGCAACGTCATTAGTAATCAGCATAGAGCTGAAAAAGCATATATTCATCAATATAAATGTCAGAAATCTTGCCGACCCGCATTTTGATGTCAGAAAAGATGATATTCTTATAAATATGCCGGTATCCGTAAATCCGGCAACTGCTGACATAAGACAGAACAGTAATATAAGCGTTGAGAAATTTATATATGAAAGATACGCTCCGGACGGCGGAACTATAAATGCTGATATTACTGCACAGATAAGCGATACCGCCAGAACCGTCTGAGAACGGAAAAAATTCTTTATTTTCTTCACAATAATTCAAGCCTCCTTTTACTGAATTATAACATATTTTCCGGAAATATGCAATAAAAAAACAGGCGGATTTTTTTAACCGCCTGCTGAAAAAATTTTCATGCTTTTTACTTTGTAACCTTTTCTTTTTCAGATTCTTCAACAGCTTCAGTAATTCCTGCCTGAGCCTTTAATAAATCACGGATTTCCGTAAGAAGTTCCTCTTCCTTTGTAGGCTTCGGAGGTTCTTTAGGAGCTTCTTCCTTTTTCTTGGAAAGTATATTTATTGCCTTTATCATCAGGAAAATGCAGAATGCTATAAGTACAAAATTGATGATTGCCTGCAGAAATGCACCATAATGAAGAACGGGCGGTTCTCCGGAAAGACTCCACGGAATCGTAACTGAAAGATTGCTTAAATCAATACCGCCTATAATAGCTCCGAGCAGGGGCATAAGTACTGAATCAACAAGAGATGATACAATCGCAGTAAAGGCAGTACCCATAATCATACCTACTGCCAGGTCAACGACATTTCCACGTGAGATAAACTTTTTAAATTCTTCAAAAAACTTCTTCATTTTTAAAAACTCCTTAAAATTTTTCAGATATCAGGCAAAGACGGGATTTCCGTTGTTTTTTTATCCGGCTTTGATTTTCTGGCTTTCATATGCTCAGGCAGTTCAATCTTATCCAGCTCGTCAACATATACCTTTTTCTTAGGCATAGCTTCAACAGCATGGTCAGCACCAGCCATTATAGCTTCAACATGCTCATGTTTATATGCCTGAAGCTCACTGGCATCAGCTTTTTTAGTCTTATCCATAGTTACTTCAGGAGACTTTCTGACATATTGTTCCAGTTCATCGGGATTGGCTTCAATCGTCTTACCCATTTTTACTTTTGATTTTTTAATAACATTCTGTTCAAGGTCATCAGCATTGACGACAGCAGTACCTTTCATATATCTGCCGTTGTTTTTATTCGGATTCGGTGCAAGCTGACTTGCATCAGCCTCCGGAGCAGATGACATATATTTATTCTGCTTTTTTGATTTATGGCGTTCAAGCTGAGACAAATCCAACCCTTCCGCAGAAACGCCATTCATATTATTACTGCGTTGGGGACGGCTAAAAAAATCGTCGTCAGAGCCTCCTTTTCCGGACGTATTCTGCTGATTGGATTTTTTAATATCCTCCTCCAGAAAATCGCTCCAAAGGGATTCCTGTTTTTCAGATTTGACCGGATTTTCCGGATTCTTATCAGGAACTGACTGCTCCGGAGGCTTCTGACTCTGAGGAGGGGGATTATATCCGAAATTCTGCATATTAGGAGGAAACTGAGGATTCTGCATATTAGGGGGAAACTGAGGATTCTGCATATTAGGAGGAAACTGAGGATTCTGCATATTAGGGGGAAACTGAGGATTCTGCATATTAGGAGAGAGCTGAGGATTCTGCATATCAGAGGGATTCTGAGGGTTCTGCATATTCTGGGGATATACCGGAACAGGCATATAGACAGGCATACCGTTCATATCATATCCGACAAACTGAGGAATCATCATTATCTGTGCATAAACCGGCATACCATTGGCATCATATCCGACAAACTGCGTCTGCATCATGGGCTGACCGTATCCGTACATATTCTGCATATATGGATTCATACCATTCTGCGGATACATCATATTGGGATTCATACCGTTCTGAGGGTACATCATATTCGGATTCATGCCGTTCTGAGGATACATACCGTTATTATTATACTGATTCGGATTAGGAATATTATTATCAGGCTTTTCCGGAGGCTTGACATTACCGGAATCAGTCTGAGGCATACAGGATTCACCTTCAAAATCATCATATGATTCATTAAGCTCGTCAGATGAAATAAACATTGACTGTGTCTGAGGTGACTTGTCATTTATTTTAAAAGTGCCGTTACCTATTTTAAAATTATCAGTTTTTTCCTCACTATGATATCCTCCGAAATCTATCTGTTCTATATTCACATCATCAGGATTGGAAAGATTAGTACCGCATTTAACACAGAATTTTCTGTTTGAGGTAATTTCATTTTCCGTTCCGCAGTTGGGACATCTCATAATTCATCACTCCGATTCTTATCGCATTTCAATTGATAGAAAAATACTTATTCTCAAATAATTCAGATATAATTATATCATATCATCACTGAAATATCAAGAGTTAAGCGAAAAGATTGTGAAAAACAACGCTAAAACAAAAAAATTATTGTATATAATTCACAAACTAATACTGTTACCTGTTTCTTTTTTTCCGGATATATGTTATAATGATATCTGAAAAATTTATCATGTGCAAATGCACGGAAAGGAAGCTTTTAATATGTCTAAGAAAAAGAAAAACAAGAGTAAAAGCATAAGGCAGACAAGAATTGTTACTGAAATCTGTATATGCACAATAGCTATAGTTTCGGCTGTCTATGTCTTCAAAGTAACTTATGACCATACCGAAGATGTTCCGGCATCGCCTTTTATAGAAATCGCATCACCCGAATCCCCTTCTGAACCTGTCTTCATAGATGACCCCAACAAGATTATCTATGAGAGTATAGAATATCCTACAGCACAGAAATTTGAGGGAACACTCATACTCGTCAACAACAATACCGAATATTTCGGATTCAATGAGGAGCTTGAATCGGTAACCCAGAAAATAACCGAGGAGGGCAGAACAGGTTTTTCCGGTTCAGATGACGAAGTACGCCTGAGACCAGTATTTTTTGAAGCTCTTGCTGATATGCTTGAAAGATTCAGTCAGGAAAAGCATATAAATGATATAGTCATTCTCGACGGCTACCGCACCTCCGAAGAACAACAGGAACTTTATGATGCGGATTTGGCTCAGACCGGTGCTGAAACCTCCGAACGTGTTGCAAAGCCCGGATTCAGTGAACATCAGACCGGATATGCCTGCGACCTTACAACCTCCACTACATGGGATTATGACGGTCAGGGCGACTATTCATGGATTGATGAGCATTGCTGGGAATATGGAATAATCCTCAGATATCCGGAAAATAAAACCGATATAACCCAGATTCAGTATGAACCATGGCATTACAGATATGTCGGAATCCCACACGCATTCTATATGTCACAGAATCATATTACCTTAGAGGAATACACAGAGCTTATCAGAACAAATTATGCCTATGAATCTCAGCACCTCGAAATACAGTATGACGCAAATAATAAATGCGAAGTGTATTTTGTAAAGTCCGATGACAGCAGTCAGAACACATATATACCAGTCCCCTCCGGAAAAAAATATGAAATCTCCGGAAACAATTCGGACGGCTTTATAGTTACCGCATATCTTGAGGGCGACGGTCAGTCCCCTGCACCGGCTTCGGCTCAGCCGGAAACATCTGAAACCGCAACAACCGGTATTGAAGAATAATCACAAAAAAATCCCTTGCCTTTCATCATGGCAAGGGTCTTTTTTTACTTGCGTCACTTTTTATTTCTTTTGACATATGGTTCAAGCTTCGGATATTTTCTGCAATGCTCATCAATTTTTTCGTGGTCAAAACGGTCAATTTTCGGGTTTATGTAATCCCACGGACAGTATTTCCAGTATGTTTTTGATTTGCGTGAAGTTTCCTGGTCAAAGGATATGAATGTCTGGCAGTGTCTGTAATCATCGTAATGTATGTACCAATAGGAATTGCCATAGTGTTCCTCAATCATTCTGCCGTATTCGTCATAAACCTCCCACCAGTAATTTTCCCATATTATGTTGAGGTATCTTTTTCGCATATCTTCGGTGAAGTAATAGGGAAGCTTATAAAGCTCTTCCCAGCTTTCGATTTCAGCCATAGTCAAAACCTCCAAAAAATTTTTCTGACCGTTACGGGCGGACGGTGTCCGCCCTGAAATTATTTATCGGCATTGTCTCTGCGGTGTTTGTTTCGTATACCCTCAATAATTATGTCACGTGCTTCAACAGCCTTTTCCTTTGAAAGCGGTTCAACATCTTTAAGGGGATAATCTATGCCGAGATTTTCATATTTTACCTTTACCCTATCGTGATATGGCAGAACGTCAAGAGCCGTAATATTATTCAAATCGGCAAGTAACTCTCCGAGCCTGAGGAGATATTCCCTCTTGTCGG
>JAQXFT010000196.1 GCA_029005335.1 Oscillospiraceae bacterium | reverse complement strand
ATATATTTAAGAAGCCAGCTTCTTATAAATATTATATGTATTTGCTGATAACAGGTTACAGGCCAGAAGAATTTTTGTGAATTATTCATGAAAATTATGAAAGAATACACGAATTTTTTATCGGGACATACGTTTGTCCGGTACTATATGTATAATATAATCAGAAGCTTAAAAAGCTTGCAGGATTAAACAAACTTATCAGGAGGTGCTTGGCAATGAGTAATCAGAATAAACAGGTTGAGCCATATTCATTTTTAAAAGCTGCATTAATCGTTGTTGCTCTGTCAATATTTGATACTTTCGGTTGTGTAGTACTTTTTATCTGCGGTTTCATATTCAGCAAAAAAGGTCATACGGGACTTGCAATAGCTCTGGCTGCCGCAAATTTTATCGTTCCGGACGCTCTGCCCGTTATTGACGAGCTTTTTACTGTTGTAGCAGTTGTAATTCCGATTTATCAGAATTACAAAGCCGGAAAAGGTTTAGAAGAATCAGTTTCAAGCGGAATTAATTCATATAATGAATACAATTCAGATAAAGAAAAGATGAATTTCAATTCAGCACGAAATACAATTACTCAGAATGATGATTACGATTGCTGAAAAAGATTACTTAGCGGACGGGCATTGCCCGTCCCTGCAACAGCATAAAATCCGGTTTTATCAAGTAGGGGCGGTCGCCCGTTGTTTTATGGTTTTTCCGACACACTGAGGGGTGAAACTAAAAGTTTCACCCCTCAATTTTTACACAAATCTGTTATTCAAGAATCTTTTCTATTGCTGATATCTCATCATCACTGAATGAAAGCTTCTTTATACTTTCAACATTTTCACGTATCTGCGACGGTCTGCTTGCACCTGTCAGAACTGTTGTAACGCTCTTATTATGAAGTACCCATGACAATGCCATCTGTGCAAGAGTCTGTCCTCTTGATACTGCTATATCATTCAGGGCTTTCAGTCTGGAAATCATTTTTTCATCAAGCTGATTTCCAATGCGGGTATCTCCTTTTCCTATCCGTGAGTCCTCCGGTATACCTGATATATATTTATCAGTAAGCATTCCCTGATACAGAGGTGAAAATACTGATATGCCTATTCCGTTTTCTGATGCCCATTCATCAAGCCCGTCAGCTTCAATCCAGCGGTTAAGCATTGAGTATGACGGCTGATTTACTATAAATGGTGTTTTAAGCTCACGGAATATTTTATATATTTCCTCTGACTGTTTTCTGTTGTAATTAGATATTCCGACATAAAGAGCCTTTCCCTGCTTTACTGCATTGTCGAGTGCAAGAGCAGTTTCCTCAGGAGGAGTATCGGGGTCAAATACATGGTGATAGAATATATCAACATAATCAAGCCCCATTCTTTTAAGGCTCTGGTCAAGAGATGCTGTAAGATATTTTCTTGAACCGTTTCTGTCACCATAAGGTCCTTCCCACATCTCATATCCAGCCTTTGTTGATATGCACAGTTCATCACGATATTTTCTCATACCGTTATCGAGTATTTTTCCGAAGTTTTCTTCTGCACTGCCGTTATAGGGATTTCCGTAATTATTAGCCAGGTCAAAATGGGTTATTCCCAAATCAAATGCAGTGTGTACCATTTCCTCCATATTCGCAAAAGAATTTCCGTATCCGAAATTCTTCCAGAATCCCAGAGATATTGCAGAAAGCTTCAGACCGCTTTTACCGCACCTGTTATAAATCATATTTTCATAGCGTTTTTCATTCGGGGTATACATAGTTAATTCTCCTTAATAAGAGGCATGAAAAATTTTGAAGGTCTGTGACCTGCACCCTTTTCCGTTTCACCGGTTTCAGTTACATAGGGGAATATTTTTCTCCGGAAGTTTGCCATAAGCAATGGCTTTTCAAGTATAGCTTCATAAACCTTCTGAAGCTCCGTAAGCGTAAAGGATTCCGGAAGAAGTCTGAATGCAGGATACGGATAATCAAGACTGTTTCTGAGCTGTATTACTGCTCTTGCTATTAATTCCGCATGGTCGAATGCTATACAGTCATTTTCAAGAGTTTCAATTTTCACTGCCTCGTTATAAAGTTCAGTATTTCCCGAAATATGAAAAATTATTCTGTGATATTCTCCGCTGTCCGAGACAAGCTCAAGAATACTTTCGTCTCCGTAACTGAATTTCAAATCATACCATGAAGCATTCTCTTCTGTTATGACTGCCTGACTGCTCTCGACGAGTGTCCAGTAACAGCATGATATAATCCAGCCACGGGGGTCACGTCCCATTGCTGATGAATTATACAGAAGGGATACAGGAACATCTTTTACACCTGTTTTTTCATAAAGCTTGCGTTTTGCAGTCTGTTCAATTGTTTCATTCCTTGATGTAAATCCGCCCGGAAGCGAAAGAAGTCCCTTATATGGTTCTTCCTGTCTCCTCACAAGCAATACTGAAAGCCTCATCTCAGACAAGTGTCTGTAGCTCTCACCAGGATTTCTTCTTATTGTAAATACAGTTATATCTGTCGCAACTGACGGTCTGTCGTAATCGTTTATATTATAATTTTCCGGTAAATTTACCATATTTCATCACTCCTATGACATTATCCAGCCAATAATATCATACCTCTGTATCAAATGTCAAGCGTACATATAAATATTTGTGAATCTTCAACAAATACGGCATTGGAATTTTGTTGATAAATACAATTTCAAAAAAATTTTCGCCTGTATGTTTGTCATACAGGCGAAGAATAATTCATGCTATATTCTTTTCATTCTTTTCCGGTAAAGCTTCATCAGGAAAGCTTTTCTTTTCAATATCAGCACCCAATGCACGGAGCTTCTTTTCCATACAGTCGTATCCACGTTCTATATGATAAATATCTTCGATTTCAGTTATACCGTTTGCCGCAAGACCCGCAATAATCAGAGCTGCTCCTGCCCGGAGGTCGCACGCCTTTACAGGAGCTCCGGTAAGATGTCCCGTACCCTCAATAACTGCTACTTTTCCGTCAACTGATATATCCGCACCCATTCTTCGGAGTTCGTCAACATATCTGAATCGCTGTTCCCATACGCCCTCTGTAACTATACTTGTACCTTCGGCAAGGGTAAGAAGTGTTGCAATCTGTGGCTGCATATCCGTTGGAAATCCCGGGTGAGGAGTCGTCTTTATATTGGCTTTTACAAGAGGGCCGTCAACATATACTCTTACGCTGTCGTCTCCCTGTTCAACAGTAACCCCGATTTTTTCAAGCTTCTTGGTTATTGAATCAAGATGCTTGGGGATAACATTTCTGATAAGTACGTCGCCGTTTGTAGCTGCCGCTGCAATCATAAAAGTACCGGCTTCAATCTGGTCGGGAATAACCGTATAGGTTGTACCCTTGAGATACTGAACACCTCTTATTTTGATTACGTCCGTACCTGCTCCCATGATATTTGCTCCCATTGAATTGAGAAAATTTGCAAGGTCAACTATATGAGGTTCTTTGGCGGCATTTTCTATTACTGTAAGTCCGTCCGCCTTTACTGCAGCGAGGATTGCATTCATGGTTGCACCGACAGTTACAACGTCAAAGAATATGGGTCCGCCTTTAAGCTTCTGACATTTAAGGTCAATCATTCCCTGACTTATTGTATAATCCGCACCCAGTGCTGAAAAGGCTTTAAGGTGCTGGTCAATAGGTCTGTCTCCGAGAGGACAGCCTCCCGGCATTGATACTCTTGCCTGATTGAATTTTCCGAGCAATGCTCCGAGGAAATAATATGAAGCTCTCATTTTTCTTGCGGTCTCATATGATACACAGCATCTGTTTATATTAGTTGCATCTATTCTGTATGATGTTCTTGAAAGAGGTGTAATATCTGCACCCATCTCTCTGAGTATTCTGAGACTTATATTTACATCACTTATTGCAGGAACATTATTTATAACGCATGGCTCATCTGAAAGTATTACCGCAGGAAGAATTGCTACTGCGGAATTTTTTGCCCCGCTTATAACGACCTCTCCGCTGAGACGGCGACCGCCTTTTATAACAAATTTATCCAAAGCTTTCTCTCCTTATTTTCAGGAATTTATTAATCAAATTCCTTTATTATCCCAATCATATCTTATTGTCCGGTATAATCGCTGATATACCATTTAAGCTCTCCGCCGTCATATTCGGCTACTTTGACTGATTCGATAGTAACAGCGTCATACGGCTTGTCGCTTGCATCGGTTGCAACGTTCTGAATCTCATATACAATATCCAGTCCGTCGAATACCTGACCGAATATTGTATAGCTTCCGTCAAGCCACGGAGCTCCGCCTATTGTCTTATAAAGCTCCTTAAAAGAATCGGAATATGTTGTTCCGTATGCCTGTTCCATCTGTGAAAGTGAGCTGTCATCATATTTTTCACCGGTAACTATATAGAACGGGCTTCCGTTTGTAGCAGTTGAACCGCTGTTTGCATAGGCTACAGCTCCCGAAACGTGTGTAAGATACGGAGATGCATCGCCGGCTTCAAAGGTTATTCCTTCAGCGGGGTCTCCTCCTGTACCGTTGCCCTTGGGGTCACCGCCCTGAATCATGAAATTACTTATTACACGGTGGAATATAAGCTCATCATAGTAGCCCTGCTTTGCAAGCTCCACGAAATTTTTTACTCCTGTCGGGGCAAGGTCGGGGAAAAGCTTTATTTTTATATCTCCCATATCCTTTATAGTCATGATGACAATCTGTTCTCCCTTTTCAGGAGCAGTAAAATTGACATATTCACCTGCCTGCAGATTAACAGATGCAGAGGAATCATCAGAAGCTTCCTTCAGCTCGACTTCCTTTCCGCAAGCTGTCATTGAACATGCCAGAAATGATGCACAGATAACAGACAACAAAATTTTTCTGAACATATTTTATATATCCTCCCTGAGTCAGATTTAATTTAAAAAGCGTAAATCAATAATGAGTAAAAATTGCGTTTATCTTTACTCTAAGTTATTATTATATATCATAATTTCTGATTTGTAAAGTGAAAATCAAACATTAAAAAATATAATGCCGATTTCAACAATAATTTACAGTCACACACAAGATTATTTTGTATTTAGTGATGAATATTCGACGAAAGTTTATACTTACTTTTCTGTTCCGGACTCTGAATACTTCCCTATTTCGACAGAAATTACCATTATATCCTCAACCGGTATTTTTGATTTGTCATCACTGCTGGGCTGTACTTCAAGATTGGTAAGCTTGTCTATAACATCAAAGCCCTCATATGTCTGTCCTATTATAGTCACCTGCTGTGAAAAGTTAGGTATTCCTCCATGCTCAACGAAAGCGTCGGGAATTTTTGTATCTGATGAGTAGGTATATATTTCGTCCTTTACCTCATCAGTAAAATCTATTGAATTGAGAACAGAAAAACGGCTTCCGCAGTAATAGGTTGCATCGCTCCGGAGAAAATCCAGAAAGCTCTTTTTTACTGTAGTAGTCATAGAGCATATTGCACCTCTGAACGGCCAGAGATTCTGATTAAGTTCCACTTCGACAAGCTCTCTTGATTCGTCATAGCCGTCAGGGAGAGTACCGTCTTTTTTCGGACAGCCCATAGCGGTATATATACCCTTTTCGGAGTGAAAAACATAGGTATTGTCATAGTATCCGCTTTCGGCAAGCTCAATGAAATTCTGTACAGCATTCGGAGAATACTGCGGATACAGAACGGCTTTTATATCTCCCAGAGTAGTTTTTATTGTAGCTATAGTATCGCCTTCTTCTGGTTCTTCAAACTGCACAAACTCTATGGAGTCGATATCAAGCTCTATGCGTGCCTTTCCGGAAAAATAGTTACTGCACGCAACAAAGCACAACGATATTATAAACAATATAAAACAAAATAATACTGCTATTTTAAGTCCTTTAACATTCTTTTTCATCAAAAAAACCTCACACTGAAATAATTTGCATATTCATTATATCAAAACAGTTTTATTTTGTCAATAAAAAAAGCAGGCAAAACCTGCTTCTTCCGGTCAGACTGATTCAAGCGTATATTTTTCGCTGAATTTCTGAACACTTTCGGCAAATTCATTATTATGGTTCAGTTTAAGCTCCTGAATATATCCATGAGTATCAAAGCTTTCATGAGCGATTTCAATCATACACACGGCAATATTTGAACAGTGGTCGGATACTCTTTCAAGATTCGTAAGCAAATCTGAAAGCACAAATCCCATTTCAATTGTACATTCATTTTTGCGGAGTCTGGAAACGTGTCTTTTCTTCAGAAGAATCTGAAGATTATCCACAACCTGTTCGAGGGGTTCAACTTCATATGCCTTTTCAAGGTCGTTATTCCTGAATACTTCAAGAGTCATATCAAGAATATCACTGACCGCATTTATCATAACTGAAAGCTCCTTCTGAGCCGGTTCTGAAAATTTAAGATTTTTGCTCTGAATCTCCTTTGCGGATTCAAGGATATTTACAGAATGGTCGCTGATACGTTCAAGGTCGCCTATGATTCTCAGAAGCTTTGAAACTTCCCTGCTGTCCGAATCAGATAATACCATAGCTCCCAGCTTTACAAGATATGAGCCTAACTCATCTTCATATTTATCAATAGTATCTTCATCTTTCAGGATATTATCCGCTGTATTCTGCTGGTATTCAAATATAAGATTCATTGAATTTTTAAGGCTCTGAACAGATATTTCCGCCATATCAAATGTAATGTTCCTGCATCTTTCAACTGCAACAGGCGGAGTTGAAAGAAGTCTTTCATCAAGAAGTGATACCTTTTCCTTTTCATCGCTGTCCCTGACAATAAGATATGAAAGCTTTTCAAGCTGTTTTGTAAACGGCATGAGAAGTGCGAGGGCAAATATCTTGAATACTGTATGAACTACAGCTATTCCAAGCGGATTGGCTGTATCATTTACAAACGGAAAACCTATTATCATATTGAGAAGATAATATACAGTAAGGCATATAACGGCACTGATAAGGTTAAAGCTGAGATGTATTACGGCTGCACGCTTTGCATTTTTGCTTGCACCTATTGAGGAAATCATTGCACTGATACAAGTACCGATATTCTGTCCCATTACAATCGGAATAGCTGTCGCATAAGTAACACTTCCGGTCAGGGTAAGTGCCTGAAGTATTCCTACTGATGCTGATGATGACTGTACTATTGCTGTGAATACTGTTCCGACTATAAGACCAAGTACCGGATTTGAGAAAAGAAGGAGAATCTGCTGGAATTTTTCGGATTCTGCAAGAGGTTCAACAGCTCCGGACATTGTTTCCATACCGAACATGAGTACAGCAAAGCCTATAAGTATATATGCTGTATCGTGCTTGTTCTTATCCTTTATGAACATTACCATTACTATGCCTATAAAAGCAAGCAGAGGTGTAAATGAAGCAGGCTTCAGCATCTGAACCCAGAATGTATCGCCTTCAATACCTGTAAGGCTGAGAAGCCATGATGTTACAGAAGTTCCGAGGTTTGCACCCATAATTACTCCGACTGCCTGATGAAGCGTCATAATTCCGGAGTTTACAAATCCGACTACCATTACTGTTGTCGCTGATGATGACTGTATAACAGCTGTTACGACAAGTCCTAAAAGAAATCCTTTGAAAGTGTTTGAGGTAAGATTTGCAAGTATGGATTTAAGCTTGCTTCCTGCTTTTCGTTCAAGAGCGTCACCCATAATATTCATTCCATACAGAAAGAATGCGAGTCCGCCGAGCAGGGTGAATACATTAAAAATACTCATTTAAAATACTCCCATCATTTTTTTCTTTTTATTTTCGCCTTCATTGATTATACATCATCATTGTAAAACCAAAGTGCGGATTTTGTAAAATCCGTGTAAAATCAGAATTTCAGCAGATTTCATAAAAACAAAAATAATTCAGGGCAGAAAGACCGTTATTTCCGTACCCTCCCCGAGACAGCTTTCAAGCTTTACTGTTCCTCCGTGATATGCAACTATATGCTTTACTATTGATAATCCAAGACCTGTTCCGCCAGTCTGACGGGAATGACTTTTATCGACTCTGTAGAATCTTTCAAAGATTCTTTCGGTATCACTTTCCGGAATACCTATTCCGTTGTCTTTTATTACTATGACGTTCTGACCCTCACGGTAAAAGATTCCGACTTTGACATAACCGCCTTTTTTGTTGTATTTTATTGAATTATCTATAAGATTTGTGAAAAGCTCCCTGATATAGCTTTCATTGCACATACAGCAGAGCTTTTCATCTCCCTCAAAGATAACGCTTACCTCTGCACTTTCAGCCTTATCTGATAAAAGCTCAGCGGATTCCCTTGCTATATCCATGAGATTTATTTTTGATGTAATTACTTCATTATTTTCATCAAGCTCCGACAATCTTATTATGTCGTTTATCAGAAATAATAATCTCTGGCTCTCCTGCTGTATCCGTGAGCCGTATTTCTTTATATCCTCAATATCCGTAATCATACCGCTTCCGAAAAGCTCCCCGAACCCTCTTATAGTAGTAAGGGGGGTTTTCAGCTCATGAGATACATTGGCGGAAAATTCACGTCTCAGCTTTTCGCCGTCAAATTTCTGACTTACATCAGTAAATATAATAATTATACAGTCGTTGCTTGATATTTTTACTCTGTTCGCATAGGCATAAAGTTTTTTTCCGGTTTCGAGAGTTATGTCCTGTATTGTACGGCTCTTTTCGTTGTCCGAAAGAAATCCCATAAGCTCCTTACAGTCCGTAAGCTTTGATATATGCGTCATTCCCGATATATATCCGTTGTCAGTAAGCATATTTACTGCACTTTTATTGATATTTATAATATATCCGTTTTCATCAAGAATAACCATACCCTCAATCATATTCTCAAATATAAGTGCTATCTTCTCACTTTCATTACGCCATCTGCCCTTATATTTATCCACCTTGCGGTTAAGTCCTGATATCGTATCCGCTATTGACTGAAATTCACCGTATTCCGTCTTTATTCCGGAATCCTCTCCGCTGTTGAATTTTTCAATCTGTCCGGCAAAATTCCTGAATGACTTTACAATGTTTCTTGAAAGCCTGTCAGATATATATATCGATATTCCTATGCTCGCTATCAGTGAAAAAACAATAAAAACAATTCTTGCCGTCAGTCCGCCTTTAAAGAAAATATCAGAGAGAATATCAGATACAACAAAAACCATCAAAGATATAAAGGCTGTAAGCATCATATTATGATATATCTTTTTCTTCATACTATCTTGTATCCATATCCTCTCACTGTTGTTACAATATCACTGCACCCTGCATTTTCAAGCTTCTGGCGAAGTGTCTTTATATGTGCATCAACTGTACGGCTTTCGCCCTCATAGTCAAAGCCCCATACATTGAGCATAAGCTTTTCACGTGAAATCGCTTTTCCCCTGTGCTGTCCGAGATAGCTCAGAAGTTCAAATTCCTTATAGGTCAGAACAGCTTCATTTTTGCCGTAAAATACCGTTCTTTTCTGTAAATCTATTACAAGGTCTCCGATTTCTATAATCTGCGGAATGCTCTCCTGAGTTCCCGAACGTCTTAATACTGCCTTTATCCTCGAAAGCAGTTCCATTATTCCAAAAGGTTTGGTTATATAGTCGTCCGCTCCCATTTCAAGCCCTTTTACCTTGTCAAGCTCACTCGACTTCGCTGTAAGCATTATTACAGGAATATCCTTATAAAGTCTGTCATTTTTAAGAAGCTCCAGAACCCCGAAGCCGTCAAGCCCCGGAAGCATTACATCAAGAAGTATCAGTGACGGCAAATCATCTTTAAGATTTTCCATAAGCTCCCGACCGGTTTCAAATCCGCATACCTCATATCCGCCCGATTTCAATGCACAGGATATAAGCTCCCTTATTCCAATATCATCTTCAACACAATATACAAGTGACATTTTCTATCAAATTTACTCCTTATGAATATTATATCTTATATTATACTTCATTCCGAAAATATTTTCAAGAGGATAAAATTCTATTATTGATTTTTTTGAAATGAAAAGCGAGAAAGTGAGAGAACCTGAGAAAAATTGAGAGATAACGAGAGAATAAAGGATATAAATTAAAAAATCAGCTTTTGCATTCTTGACATATCAGAAATAAGATGATATAATAGCTCTTGCATTCACAAAATAATTCTATGGAGGTTTTAATCTATGTCAACTACTATGCCAAAGGCAAACGAAGTAAGCCGTAAATGGTATATAATAGATGCTACAGGCAAGCCGCTCGGACGTGTCGCTGCAAAAGCTGCTCATATCCTCAGAGGCAAGCATAAGCCTACTTATATCCCTCACGTTGATTGCGGTGACCATGTTATCATCATCAACTGCGATAAGGCTATTCTCACAGGAAAAAAACTCGAAAATAAAAAATTCTACTGGCACACAGGCTGGATTGGCGGTCTTAAATCAAAATCATACAAGGATATGATGGCTAATGAAGCTGATAAGGCTATGATGATTGCTGTAAACGGTATGCTCCCTAACACTACTCAGGGCAGAGAACAGCTCAAGAGACTCAGAACCTATAAGGGTTCAGAACACAAGCATGCAGGTCAGAAGCCTGTTGCATATGAATTATAATATAAGGAGGGCTATCTTAAAATGTATGAATCAAAGGTAAAATATTTTTACGGAACTGGCAGAAGAAAGCACTCCGTAGCAAGAGTAAGACTCTATCCCGGTACAGGTAATGTTACTATCAACGGCAGAGATATTGATAACTATTTCGGCCTTGAAACTCTCAAGCTTATAGTTCGTCAGCCCCTTGCTCTTACAGATAATCTCGATAAATTCGATATCGTTTGCACAGTATGCGGCGGCGGTGTAACCGGTCAGGCTGGTGCTATAAGACACGGTCTTTCAAGAGCTCTTCTCGAATACAATGCAGAGCTTCGCCCCGAACTTAAAAAGGCTGGCTTCCTTACCCGTGACCCTCGTATGAAGGAAAGAAAGAAATACGGTCTCAAGGCTGCTCGTCGCGCTCCTCAGTTCTCAAAGAGATAATTTTATTATTACTGAAATGTCCTGTTTTCGTATTATACGAAGACAGGCTTTTTTATATCCATTAAAATACCACAAAACCTGTATTTACTTTTTGATTTTAAAATGCTATAATATAAAAAAATCATTTTTCAGGAGCGTATAATCATGAGCTTTGAAATTCAGAACAATATTTTAAAAAAATATACAGATGACTGCAATGAATCAGTTTCAGTAATTCCGGACGGCATAAAAGAAATTTCCCGTTTCTGTTTTTCGGGTGCATATAATATCAGGAAAATTGTGCTTCCGGATACTCTCAGGAAAATAAACAAGCTCGCCTTTGATGGCTGTAAAAATCTTGAGGAAATAAATATTCCGGAATCTGTAAATATTATTGAGGACTATGCATTCCGGAACTGTGAAGCCCTTGAATATATCTATATTCCGGAGTCAGTATTATTTATAGGAGACAATATTTTCTCCGGCTGTAAAAATCTGAAACAAATTGAAATTTCGGAGAATAATCCGAATTACATAGTAAAAAATAACGTTCTTTTCAGCAGGGATATGTCAAATCTTCTATCTTATACTGTTACAAAGCCCGAAAGATGCTTCAGGATTCCCGATTCCGTCTCAAGAATAGGCGGTGAGGCTTTTTCCGGAAGTTCTCTGAAAAAAATATTTCTGCCGGAAAATCTGAAAATAATTGAACATCTCGCCTTTTCGGGATGCAGAAGCCTGAGGGATATAAATATTCCCGAAAATATTGTAAATCTCAGCAGTATGACATTTCTGCAATGCACAAGCCTCAGGAATATTGATATTCCTCTGTCCGCTATATCAATCAGTAATTTCTGCTTTGACGGCTGTACTGCTCTTGAATCAGTAAAAATGCCATTCAACATAAAAATAGGTGAAACATCATTTATGCACTGTTCATCTGTAAAAAATCTGACACTTTTTGATGATAAATATACCCTCTCAATTCATACACAAAAAAATATCAGATACTGTGATATGAAAAAAATACTCTCATTCTTTCAGAACGGATTCTCTGAAGAAATCTTCTCATCAATAAAACGCTTTGACTGTAAGCTTCCTATAGCTCTTTTTGTACTGCATCAGTTTGAAATTGATTTCTGCTATAAATACGTAAAGAAAAATATCAGAAAAGCTGTCAGATATCTCATTGATGAAGATAATGCTGAAATCCTTGATAAAATCCTGTTCCTCCGGCTTGTCAGCACAAAATATATTGATGAAATGATTGAATATGCCGAAAAATCTGAAAGACTGCATATGCGTGATATAATGGAGGCTTACAAAATTATGAATAAATTATATCGCAACTCTTGAATTTTTCATACTGATGTGTTATAATTATTAGAATAATATTTTTTTAAGGGGTTTTCTGATGATTGGATTTTATAACTATACTGTTATTTTAACATATTTAGGCTTGCTTTCCTCTGTAACCGGAATCTTTCTTGCATGCGGAGTCGGCAATCTGCCTGCTTCTCCGAAATACGCAATCGTATGTCTTATGATTTCCGGATTGTGCGATATGTTCGACGGAAAAGTCGCCCGCACCTGCAAAAAAAGAACTGAACAGGAAAAACAATTCGGTATTCAGATTGATTCATTGTGCGATTTGGTATGCTTCGGGATTCTGCCCTCCGTTATAGGATATTCAGTAGGCATGAAAAACTGGCTCGACATTCCTGTTCTTATATTCTTTCCGCTCTGTGCAGTCATAAGGCTTGCATATTTCAACGTCACTGAGGAAATGAGACAGAAAAAAACCTCCGAAGTCAGAAAGGTATATGAGGGGCTTCCTGTTACAAGCGTTGCACTTATACTTCCTTTGCTTTTCAGCTTCCGCAATGATATAGGTACAGAAATATTCCCTGCTGTCTATGGCATAGTCCTTTCTGTTATTGCCATTGCATTTATAACAAGATTCAGAATCAAGAAGCCGGGTATGAAATCAATGTTTATTTTTCTGGGAATCGGCGTCCTTGAGCTTCTCTGGATGCTATACAGAACAAGAAAATAAGGTATGCGGAAACATTCCGCATACCTTTTTTCATATCATCAGGTTCTTCTCAGATAGCGTGAGGTCTTCTTACGTTTCTTTTCCTCATACATTTTCTGGTCAGCCTTTGTTATAATATTGAAAAGTGGAAATTCTTCCTTTGCCTCAGTCACATAGCAACCTATGCTGGCTGATATTTCATAGGGTTTATTTATAGTTTTATTGATTTCCTTTATCTTTTCATTGATTTTGTCTGCAAGCGTAGCTGCCATATCGTGATTGAAATTTTCAGAGAATACAAGAAACTCATCTCCTCCGAACCTTGCACATATTTCACCGTTTGTACAGCAGAATTTCAGTACCGAAGCAAGGGTTTTCAAGGCAAAATCCCCTTCCTTATGGCTGTATTCATCATTGATAATTTTCAGTCCGTCCATATCTATGAACATAATCATTACTGTCTTATGATTTACTATACATTCCTTGAATATCTTACCTGCTGAACGTACAAAGCCATTGCGGTTATATATTTCGCAGAGAGGGTCTATCGCATAAAGCTTATCCAGCTTTTTTATTGCATCATTAAGCTGATTCAGTTTTCTTACGTTTTCGACAGCATTGCTTATATTCATAATCCATGTATGAAAAAGCATACTTGTTATCGGGATATCTGTATTTATCGCTATACAGTAGCCGAAACATCTTTCACGGAAATGCACAGGAAAAAAGTAGCTTATATTTCCTCCCTTACTGAACTCAAAAGGATACATCTCACTGCTTCTGAATGAACCCATATTTATCAGCTCTCCGTTCACACGGCAGAAAGGTACATTCATATATTTTGCATATCCCTCTGTCTGATATTCCTCAACAGAATCAAAGGCATCTGATGCCTCATTTATCTGCTGTCTGAAACACCCCTCCCAGTTGTCACACAGGCATATATAAAAATCATTGCAATTTATTTCTGAAAGAAATTCGTTTATAATCTTAGTATGGTGTTCAATTGATTCGCTGTCTGCAAGTGCTGATGTCATACGGTTCAGTATTGAGATATGATAATTGCACTGCTCCATTTTCGTATAATTTTCTTTCTTGAATCTTTTTATATCCTTCTGGCTTTCCTCAGCTGAGGTACAGCCACAGCTTGCAGAAAATACCGGATTTGTAAACACTGTATATTTTTCCGGCGGAACATCTCCGGAACATACTGATGTTAATATTTCACAGGCTTTTCTTCCAAGCATATTGAGAGGTCTGTCAACTGTTGTAAGCTTCGGACAGAAATCTCTTGCCACTGATATATCATCAAATCCGGTTACAATTACATCATCGGGAATTTTTATTCCATGCTGTTCAAAAGTTGTTATAAGTGTAAGTGCCATTGCATCATTGGCACATATTACGGCATCAGGAAATGGAAGCTCTGATTTGAGAATCTGATTTGCAGCACCAAATCCGTCAATGCTACGGAACTCTCCGAAAAATACTCTTTCAGGCTCAAACTCTATATTATTTTCTTTGAGAACGCTTTTATATGCTTCATATCTCTGAAAGCTTTCCGGATTGCCGACAGGTCCTGACACATAATTTATTCTTTTTGCATTGTGTTCTTTTACAACATGATTTACAATATCTTCCATAGCTTTATAGTTGTCTATTTTTATATTGTAAAAACCGGGGCTTATTTCCGAATCAAAGACTACTGTCGGTACTCCTGATTTTCTGATTTCCTCAGCAATCCTGCACCTTACATCAATTGCACTTATGGTATTATCCATAAATATAATTCCGTCAAATTTGCTGTACTGTATAAGACTGAATATATTATATTCGCCTCTGTCATAATTGGAGTTGGCAAGAACTCCTCCGTATGCAGTAAAGTAAAATATATTTATGTTGTGTTCTTCCGAATATTCATTGATACCTTTTATTATATTATACTGATATTCTTCATCTATCCCTGCAACAATAACTGCTATACTTAAAACTTTACCATTCACAAAATCACCGTCCATAAGGATTTTCATATTTTTATGATAACATCATAATACTAAAATTTCAAGTTATATTGAAAAAAATGCAGATATTTTGGACGTATTTCACAATTGATGTCACAACAGTTTGTGAAGTTTCAACAACAGATTTGTCAGGAAATGGAAAAAAGCTTCATACCGTTCTGACAGGTAAGGTCAAGAACTTCCTGCAAGGTCATATTTTTTATTTCTCCGGCTTTCTGTGCTGTATATGGTATCATTGAGCTGTCACACCTCTTACCCCTCATTGGTACAGGTGACATATACGGACAGTCAGTTTCAAGCATGAATCTGTCATCGGGAACAGCTGAAAGAGCTTCAACGGATTTCCGTGCATTTTTATAGGTAAGCACTCCGGTAAAGCTTATATACATTCCAAGCTTTATGATTTCCTTAGCTGTTTCCGCTGAACCGCTGAAGCAGTGCATAACTCCGCAGGGCTTATATTCCCTGAGAATATTCATGGTATCCTCCATTGCATCACGGCTGTGAACTATTACCGGATAACCGATATTATTTGCAAGCTCAAGCTGTTCACGGAATATTTCAATCTGTTTTTCACGGTCATAGCCCTCATAGTGGTAATCAAGTCCGATTTCTCCTATAGCTTTTACTTTAGGATTTGATTTTATAATATCCCTCAGGGTATCAATATAATTTTCCGGAGTATTTTCAATATCCTCAGGGTGTATTCCTACAGCCGTATATATATAGTCATAGGCTTCTGCTATACTGCAGTTCTGCAAAGACGATTCTATATCCGTTGAGGCAAGCATTATATATCTTATTCCTTTTTCCGGAAGCGATTTCAGAAGCTCATCACGGTCACTGTCAAATGCTCTGTCGCCGTAATGTGCATGGGTATCAAAGATATTATTCATTTTTTTCACTCTTTCCGCTCTGATAATCCTTGAAATATTCTGATTTTATCTCCTCCGGAAAGGATTCGTCCATAAGAAAATAGTCTCCTGTATTTACTCCTGTAGCCATTCTGAATCTTGATATTGTTGTACCATAATTGAACATAAACTGTATTGCATCTTTCTTTTCCTTATAGTCAACCGCTGTTATGTTCGTAGTTACCATATCAATAAGTGTATTGAAAATTCTGTCAAGACTATCCGCAATTCTTGCTCCGTCCGCCTGATTTATCATTGATGACATCAGCGAACCTACTATAGATGCTCTTTGTTTTTCGCCGTCCTTGAAAAGCGGATATGTAAGAAGCGTCACTATCTGCTTTCCGTTGAGGAACTGCTCTGTATTGGAGTCGTCAAAGCCCTGAATATCCACACTTACCGCATAGGATACGCCTCCCATAATATCACTCAGCTTGCAGAAGGCTTCCTCATCAAATATTACGTACTTGGGAGTATCTATTCCGAACTGCTGTGCAATAAATTCACAGGCATAGCTTCCTCCTCCTGATTCGTAATATTCCCCTATGCTGTACTGTACACCATTCATAAGCTGTATTGAATTTGACGGCACTCCTACACAGAGAATCTTTTTTTCCTTTGGAACAGACCTTATAAGCATAAATGTTGACTTGCACTTTTTATCCGGAGTATCAAGTATAAACAGTATTGTATGACTGTCTTCATATTCCGCAACACCTGCTGTCTTTCCGACCGGTTCGCTAAGCTCTACCTGTTTGCTTTTCTGAATATAATCGAAGACAAACAATCCGATTCCTCCGACAGCAAGAATTGCTATAAAGAATGTAAGAAGAAACGGTATTGCTATGCTTCCTTTTTTCCTTTTTGCCATTTTAAAAATCTTCCTTTCCTTTTAAAAATTTTTTTGAAAAGTTTTCAACATCTTTTTCCACAGCCTGTTGAAAACTGTGTTGAAAACTATGTTGAATATCCGTTACATTATAATTATACAACAAATATCATATTTTTTTTACTGCAAAGCCTCTGTTTTATGTATTATTTTTTACTTGCAAAAAAGCTTCGCTTATGCTACAATATATATATGCCTCAGAAAATATTCTGTATTGCCGATTGTATCCTTTCCATATTCCTATACCGGCTTATAAGAGAATATACTGTGTCTATTCCGAATCTGCATATATTAAGTCCCTGCCGGCGTGCATAATTTACTGTCTGTGCTGTTCCGGAATAGTTGCTGTTGTCATTGAAAAATGCTATTATCGCTGATGAATGGTCAACCATAAAGTAATTTCTGTCACGGTAGAGTGTTCTGGATTCATTCTCATTTACCGGACATGAACGATATGATATATCCGGATTCTGCGACATAAGTATAAGCTTATCCGCTTCCCTTTCAACCTTATATAACAAATCAACATATCTTTTCGGAAAGCAGTCTGCATGATGAAGATAAGGCAGTACACCTATAAAGCTTATATCTGTTCCCTGTCTGCGTCTGTCTACTATATGCTCAGCTCCCCACAAATCTGCTCCGACTGCCATACCGCTTATAAATGTATCATAGCCATTCATATATGCCAAATCAAGATATCTTGCAAGCAGACATTTAACAGTATTAACTGTAATATCCCTGTAGGCAAAATTATTCTGATAAGGTACTATGCTTTTTTCACGGTGACCGGAAATACAGATTGTCTTTTTTCTGTCATTGTTCATATTCTCAGGCGTATCAAGCATTACTCCTGAAGTCAGAGAATAAAAAGGCAAATCAAAACTCACTTCCTTTGAATACGCGTTATATTAGATTATAGCATATTATCTGTTATATTTCAAGCGTATTCAGAAATTGTAATTAAATTTTAATTTATCGCATTCAAGAGAGGTTTTTTATCTATGAAACAATATCTGAAACGTGCCTGGGCTGAAATTTCACTCTCAGGACTTCAATCAAACATATCACTCATAAAGAAGCTTGCCGGAGCTTCAACAAATATTATGGCGGTCGTAAAAGCTGATGCCTACGGTCACGGAGAGGGCGAAATCTGTCACTGTCTTGAAAAATCAGGCGTGAAATATTTTGCCGTATCAAATCTCGACGAGGCTTTGCAGGTAAGAGGCTTCTGTCCGTCAGGTGAAATATTGATTCTGGGATATACTCCTCCCGAATACGCTGAACAGCTCGCCGAAAATAATATCATTCAGGGCGTTATTTCAAGAGAATATGCTCTCGAACTCGTTAAAAATCATAAAAACGTAAGATGTCATATCAAAATTGATACAGGCATGGGAAGAATCGGCTTGAAATATGATACTCCGCAGGAATGTGCAGAGGAAATAAAAAATATAATCAGTATTGACGGTCTCAGCGTTGAGGGTATCTATACTCATTTTGCCGTTGCTGATTCCGATGAAGCCAATAATATAAAATATACTGACAATCAGGAGAAATTTATTCTTGATACATATGATATTCTCGAATCACAGAATATTTACCTTGAACACGTTCACTTTATGAACAGTGCTGCACTTTGCTACAGGACAAATCCAAGAAGCACTCTTGCCCGTGCAGGAATTATCATGTATGGTCTCTGTCCCAACTATCCGCTTGCTATTCCCAATGGATTCAAGCCTGTTATGTCCCTTAAAGCTGTTGTATCCCATGTAAAAACCGTTAAAAAAGGCGACTGCATCAGCTACGGAAGAACTTTTGTTGCCGACCATGAAATGAAAATTGCTACTGTTACAATAGGATATGCTGACGGATATTCAAGACTTCTTTCTTCAAAGGCTGATGTACTTCTGCATGGTAAAAGATGCCGTATAACAGGAAGAATATGTATGGATCAGCTTATGATTGACGTTACTGACAATAACGCAAAAGAGGGCGATATTGTTACTCTTATCGGTACTGACGGCAACGAAACTATTACCGCTGATGAGCTTGCCTCTTTATATAATACTATCGGTTATGAGGTTGTATGCGGTATTTCAAAGAGAGTTCCGAGAGTATATATTGAATAACAGGCAAGTATAAAATGAAATACAAAAAGGAAATTTTTGCACAATATGACAGGGAACATATAAGAGTATATCAGGCATACAACAAGCAGATTGCTGAACAGGCTGTATCTCTGCAGACTTTCGGCAATAATTTCAGTCTTAACCGTATGACATGGATAAAACCGTCTTTTCTGTGGCTGATGTACCGTTCAAACTGGGGTACAAAGAAAAATCAGGAATATATACTTGCTCTTGATATATATCGTGAAGTGTTTGACGGTCTGCTCGAAAAAGCTGTGCTTACTTCTCCCGATTCATCGATATATGATTCAAATCAATGGGAAAAGGCTTTCAGCGAAACAACTGTATATTGTCAGTGGGATAATGACCGCAATATCAACGGAAATGCCGTAAACCGCTTTGCTGTTCAGATTGGTATCAAATCAGATATTCTGAAAGATTTTATAAATTCCGGAATATACCGCATAACTGATTTGACTCCCTCCGTAAGAAAATGGAACGAACAGCGGAAATCCGGAAAGCTTAACGCAAAAAACATTCCCACAGAAAAAATATATCCCGTAAACAATCCGGAAATTATTAAAAGACTTGATATGATATGAAAATAATTCGGGCGGAATTTAAAAAATTCCGCCCGTTCTGTATTTGTATCAATGCCTTTTCAGAAGCTTTCTCACCGTCATCATAATAGGACGGAAATTGTATGAAGTCGCAAATATCAGTCCGCATACAAGATAAAACATCTTTAATTCCGGCTGTTCAATTATAGCATAGCTCATTATTAAAAGCATAATCATATTCAGCAGAAAATCAGCATGACAGACCCTGAAATATATAAGTCTTCTGGTATCAAATATTCTGAGTATATAGCATACAAGATAACTTGCAAGCGTTGCTATAGCTGCACCCTGTATTCCCATTTTCGGTATAAGAATTATGTTTAATATTATGTTTGCAACGCACGCCGAAAGACTTGTCCATGCTGAATTTTTAGTGTGACAAGTTGCTGTATATATACTGCTTAAAAACTGATTCAGGGATATTAATAATACTGATATTGCAAGTATCGGTGTATATAGATATACGTCTCCGTATTCAGAGTAATTTCCCGAATCTACAAATATTGCTGTTATTGGCTTTACAAATGCTATAAGGTACGCTGTCGCAATATAGAGCATTGCCTGATATGCATTATATACAGTCCTGTAAAAACTGCTTTTGTCTTTGGAGTTATTCTCCGTTATGGCTGACATATTCCACGCCTGATAGAATATTGTTGATACCATTAAGATTAAATTCGGTACTTTTGAGGCATATCCGTATATTCCCGCCGATGCCTCACCAAGTACGGCTGTATCGCTGTGCATATATCTTATGAACAGACGGTCTGAAAATCCCGTTATAGTCCACATTATTGTTGTTGGTATTACCGGAAGTGCAAACCTTAACATAACTTTGGTAAGTTCAGCATCAAAGCTCTTTATTCTCAGATATTTATAAACTCTGCCTGTGAAAAATAAAAACAATGCCGAAAGTGAATCGGATAATATGCTTGCAAGCATAAAACCCTTTACTCCCATATGAAGCTTTGATATAAATATTACGTTGAATAAAAATAATGTAAGTGTTGTCAGGATTCCGTCAAATGAATAAAGCTTCAGTAACTGCTTCGCCCTTACAAACTGTGAGTTCAAATCCCTGAATGCTGATGCACATACATACAAAAGCAATAAAAACAAATAGCCGTCCATATAGCTGAGAAATGATATAAGCTTAAACAACGGCGATATTATAAAAAGCATTACAAGTCCGCCCATACACACAATAAATGAACCTGTATATACCTGCTTTTTATTATACTCCTTATCAAGTCCGTATCTCATTGTTGCACTTGATATCGAAAGCGTAAATATCGGCAGAAGAAAATTAAGCGTTATTTCAAGAAGCTCCTTTGTACTGCTGTCCGCCGGACTTATATTGCTCGTATAAAGTCTTGTTAAAAATAATACAAGTATCTTTGAACCAAAGCTTCCTATTGCGAATATCACCGTATTCATTGCCAGACTTTTATATTTATTCATAGATTCACACTCCTGATTTTTGTTGTTTACATATTATAGCATATTTTTTTCTGTTTGTCACTATTATTTCAATTTTTTATTAAAAAAACCGGAGCAGATTTCTGAACTGCTCCGGTTTCTTCATGAAAATATCCCGAATAAAAAATTAACTGCACTGCAAAGAATTATTCCGATAATTACGGGAAGAATAAATGCTGTGACAGTCCATTTTATACTTCCGGTTTCTTTCTTTATAGTAAGACACGTCGTTGAACATGGAAAATGAAACAACGTAAATATAAGCATACATACTGCTGTTGATATATCCCAGCCATTATTGATAAACAGTTCTTTAAGCTGATTCAGGTCGGAAAGCTCCAGTATTGAACCCTCTGCAAGATATGTCATTATTATTATCGGCACTACTATTTCATTGGCAGGAAATCCCAGTATGAATGCAAGCAGTATTACTCCGTCAAGCCCTATAAATTCTCCGAACGGGTCAAGAAAATCTGCACAATATGATAAAAGTGATATGTCATTTATATTTATATTGGCAAGTATCCAGATAATAAGTCCGCTCGGTATCGCTACTATACAGGCTCTTCCAAGTACAAATAAAGTTCTGTCAAGTATCGAACGGATTATTACTTTTGAAAACTGCGGTTTACGGTATGGCGGAAGCTCAAGCGTAAATGATGAGGGGATTCCTTTGAGTATAGTTACGGATAACAGCTTTGATATAATCAGCGTCATAGCTATTCCGAGAAGTATTGTCAGAAGAAGTATTCCCGATGATAAAAGCGATGAACCAAATCCCCCTGATGTTATGAAAAACATACTTATTATTGCTATAATAGTCGGAAATCTTCCGTTGCATGGTACAAAGCTGTTTGTAAGTATCGCTATAAGCCTTTCTCTCGGCGAATCTATTATCCTGCAACCTGTTACCCCTACTGCATTGCACCCGAATCCCATACACATTGTGAGACTCTGCTTTCCGCACGCATTGGCACATTTAAAGCATCTGTCAAGATTAAATGCCACTCTCGGAAGATATCCGAAATCCTCAAGAAGCGTAAACAACGGAAAAAATATCGCCATAGGCGGAAGCATTACCGATACCACCCATGCAAGTACCTTATATATCCCCTGTATCAGTACTCCCTCAACCCATTCCGGTGCATTCGTTCTGAGAATAAGCTCTGAAAGCTTATCGCCTATCCCGAAAAGAAATCCGGATAATATATCTGACGGAATATTTGCTCCCTCTATGGTTATCCAGAGAATCAATCCCAGAAGAAGTATCATAAGCGGTATTCCGAACCTCCGGCTTGTTATTATATTATCAATCATTCTGTCACGCTTATAGGCTCTGTCTCCTGTCACTACACATTCATTCGCAATCTCCTCTGCCTTTCTTATAACTGATGCTGTTATGCTGTCGGAAATATTTTCGCACTGACTGCGTATCTCATCAAGCTCCGGATTTCCCGAAAGACTTATATTTTCGTATTCCTCTATTTTATGTATTGTGCTTTCATCATTTTCAAGTATCTTCAGTGCTGTGAACCTTTCCGGAAGTCTTCTGACTTTTCCGGAAATAAGTGGTATTATTTTATCTATGGCATTTTCAATATTATCATCATATAATATCTGTATGGGATTCGGAGGAGCTTCCGAAAATACCATATCATAAAGCTTTCCGCACATCTCCGGAATACCCTTTCCGGTTCTTGCAGTTATTCCGCATACGGGTACTCCGAGCAGACTTTCAAGCCTTTCAATATCCACTCTTATTCCCTTTGATTCCGCCTCATCAAGAAGATTTATGCACACAAGAGTCTTCGGACTCACTTCTATCGTCTGTAATACAAGATTAAGATTTCTTTCAAGGCACGTTGCATCACATACTACTACAGAGGCTTCTGCACTTCCGAAACATATAAAATCCCTTGCACATTCCTCCTCAGCTGATACTGCCCTCAGAGAATATGTTCCCGGAACATCTACAAATATAAATTTATGTCCGTTATATTCAAATTCCCCTGTGGCATTTGATACCGTCTTCCCTGCCCAGTTCCCTGTATGCTGATTCATTCCCGTCAGTGCATTGAAAAGCGTTGATTTACCTACATTAGGATTTCCGGCAAGAGATATTATACTGGCTTCCATATATATATTCTCCCTCCTCTTATCTGTAATCATTATAATTCTATGCCCTTTTAACACTGTTATGACTCATCAATCTGAAAAATATTGTTAAAAATGCACCTCAGCCACAATATTTTTTTGTCTAATAAGCTGAAAATAAATAAATCCCTTGACTTTTGGTTATAATAGTGCTAAATTATAATTAGCACTCAAGGACAGAGAGTGCTAAAAGATTGAAAGGGTGTAAAATCGTGGACGAAAGAAAACTCAAGGTCTTAGCTGCTGTCGTTGATGAGTATATCAGAACCGGTGAACCGGTCGGCTCAAAGGCTATTGCCGCTATACTGGATATCAGGATTTCTTCCGCCACTATCAGAAATGATATGGCTGCTCTTGAACAGCTCGGATACCTCGAACAGCCTCATACTTCTGCCGGAAGAATACCCACATTTTCCGGATACCGGCTTTATATCGAAAAGTTCGTAAACCCTGCAAAGCTCCCGGAAGATGAAAAAATCAGACTCGATAATATGCTTGAACAGAATGGTGCTTTCACTGAAGAAGCTATTATCCAGAATGCTGTAACTGCTCTGGCAGAGCTTACTAACTGTACTGCCGTTGCTGCAAATTCAGCACCCAAATTCTCCGTAATATCAAAGGTTGAAGTAATCCCTACCGGAAAAAGAATGTATGTCATTCTTCTGATTACATCAGGCGGAAATATCAAAAATAAAGCCTGCCGTCTCGAATTTGACCTCAGCAATGAACAGCTCGATTTTTTCTCGCATTACATTCAGGAAAATCTTCAGGGCGTTTCAATTGAAGAGCTTTCAGAGGAAACATTCGATAAAATGGTTACGGCTCTTGGTGCTTATATGGTAATACTTTCACCGCTTGTAAAAAGTATCTATGAGCTTTCCGCCGACCTTAAACAAAATTCACTCACCTTCAGCGGAGAAGAAAACCTTTTCTACTGCAACGACCTCGATAAAAATGAAATAGTCAGATTTATTGAACATAAAAATGAGCTGGGCAATATGCTTGATGATACCTTCAATGGTATTCAGATTAAATTCGGTCACGAATCCGAGGACTTTATCATAGGAAATTCAAGCATGATTGTTTCAAAATATAAAAAAGGTTCAAAAACTGCCGGCTCACTCGGAATTATAGGCCCTGTGAGAATTGACTACGCTAAAATTATTCCGTATGTGGAATATTTTACAGAAAAATTAACTCTCCTTATGTCAGATGATATAACAGACGATGAGAGCAACAAATAGAAAGGAGTCTGAAAAATGGAAGAAACTGAAAAGAATCCGGATATTCAGGAGGAAACCCCTGCTGAAGAAAATACAGACGAAAAAGACAATTCAAATGAGTGTGATGACATATCAGCTAAAATTTCTGAACTGGAATCAAAGCTGAACGATTCTGAAGACAAATATCTGAGACTTTTTGCTGAATATGATAACTTCCGCAAAAGAACCTCAAAGGAAAAAATTGAAGCCTTCGGAAATGCTACTGCTAAATGCGTTGAAAATATTCTGCCTGTTATGGACAGCTTTGAACGTGCAATTATTGCTGAATGTTCTGATGAAGCCTATAAAAACGGCATGACTATGATTTTCAATCAGTTCAAATCCGTTCTTGATAAGCTTGATGTCAAGGAAGTCCCCGCTCTCGGTGAGGATTTCGACCCCAATCTCCACAACGCTGTTACCAAAGTTGACAGCGAGGATTTTGAATCAGGTAAAATTTGTCAGGTTTATCAGAAAGGATACAAAATCGGCGACAGACTCATACGTCCTGCTATGGTGGTAGTTGCTCAATAAAAACACTGAAATAAAAGTAGGTGTAAACTATGATTGATGTAACAAAACCACGTGACTATTGGAAAATAATCGAAAGGGGTAATGAGGGCTGTTGGTTCAGGATAGTAAAAAATCATTTTGGTTTGCCATTTGAATTATTTTCATGGTCAGATGGAGTCAATTTGAAAAACAGAGACTGTTACTGTATGGACGGAACTCACTGCCATTATGGAGAAGAAAATCTTTATACTGATTATCCGGCTGTTGCAGTCAGGATTGAAGATTATCTGTATTATATATCTGTTTCCGAAAATCCCGAAGTACTTGCCGAATATCCGTCTGAATACGAAGAACAGGTTGAAAAAGTTCTTGACTTTGTCAGAGAAAATCATGAAATATTCAGTCTGCACTGGTATGGCGAACTGAATGACAGTGATTTGTGTAATGCAATAGCAATGAAAAAAGGCAGGGTATGCAGAGGCAAAAGAGATTATGAATATCAACATTACCTGAAACAGTGTGAATCAATCACTCCAAAACTTAAACAACTTAAAAACGCCGGAAAATACCACGGCGATATTTAAAGTGTATATCAAGACCCTTTTCAGTGGTCTGATAAAAAACTTTTAAAAATTATTCACAAACCATTAAGGCATTATGCCTGTTATATGAAAGGAAGATTTTTTATGG
>JAQXFT010000195.1 GCA_029005335.1 Oscillospiraceae bacterium | reverse complement strand
AGTCCGCCTATATGTGATGATGCCATTACTCCGCCTTTCTTTACAGCATCATTGAGAAGTGCAAGTGCTGCGGTAGTTCCGTGAGTTCCGCATGTTTCAAGTCCCATTGTTTCAAGAATATGTGCTACGCTGTCGCCTACTGCCGGAGTAGGTGCAAGTGAAAGGTCAACGATTCCGAACGGTACGCCAAGCATTTCAGATGCCTTTGAACCTACAAGCTGTCCCATTCTTGTAATCTTGAATGCAGTCTTTTTGATTATATTTGCTACTTCATCTATAGATGCATCAGGATACTTTGAAAGTGCTGAACGCACTACTCCGGGACCTGATACTCCTACATTAATTACGCAGTCAGGCTCTCCGACTCCGTGGAATGCTCCTGCCATAAAGGGGTTATCCTCCGGAGCGTTGCAGAATACCACAAGCTTTGCCGGTGCTATACAGTTGCGGTCAGCGGTCTTTATAGCAGATTCCTTTATGATTTCTCCCATAAGCTTTACAGCGTCCATATTTATTCCGGTACGTGTTGAACCTACATTTACTGATGAGCATATATTTTCAGTAACGGAAAGAGCCTCCGGAATTGATTTTATAAGCTCAATATCTCCGGCACTGAATCCTTTCTGCACAAGTGCAGAATATCCTCCTATGAAATTTACTCCGCACGTATCAGCAACCTTCTGGAGAGCAAGTGCAAATTTCACAGGGCTTTCGCCTTTGCAGGCTGCCGCAAGCATTGCTATCGGGGTTACAGCGATTCTCTTATGTATTATCGGGATTCCGTATTCTTTTTCTATCTTCTGTCCGACTGATACAAGATTCTTTGCCTTTGATGTTATTTTGTTGTATACCTTTTCGCAAGCCTTATCTATATCGGGGTCTATGCAGTCAAGAAGTGAAATTCCCATTGTTATTGTTCTGATATCAAGGCACTCGTCCTGAATCATTCTTATTGTTTCAAGAATATCATATTTATTCAGCATATCAAAAGAAAATCCTTTCATCAGATTTTATGCATTGAGTTGAATATATCCTCATGCATTGTGTGTATTGAAAGTCCGAGCTGTTCGCCAAGGACATTCATTTTGTCAACGAGTTCTGAAAAATCTCCGTCAAGCCCTGATATATCCACAAGCATTATCATTGCAAACATATCCTGAAGAACGCTCTGTGTTACTTCTATAACGTTTGCGTGCTTTTCGGCACATATTGTACTTACCTTGCTGAGTATTCCGACGTTGTCCTTGCCGATTACAGTTATAACTGCTTTCATCATAATTATCAACCTCCAAAGAATATTTACATTATTATAGCATACTATAACCGAAAAATAAAGAGCATTTATATAATTTTATTTTTTTACTGAAAAAATTCCGAAAATCTATAGCAATTTTTAAAAATATATGATATAATATATTCCAAATATGATTTGGAAGTGATATATTATGAACCTTATTGACTGCCATACACATACACAGTTTTCAGTGGATTCTGAGGCAGATATAGTTCAGATGATTGAAAAAGCCATATCTCTCGGACTTTCCGCATATGCTGTTACTGACCACTGCGAGTGCAACAGATGGTACGGTGAGGAATACTATGTCGGTGAGGACTGGTATAAATTCTACAACTTCGGACGTGATTTTGAACAGTCCGTTTCAGCCGTTACAGCTCTTAAAGAAAAATATCCGGATTTCAACCTTATATGCGGTGCTGAACTCGGTCAGGCTACTCAGGATATTGAAATTGCCGAAAAGGTTATAAGCGATAATCGTCTTGATTTCGTAATCGGTTCTGTACATCAGTTGCCTGAAACTGAGGATTTCTGTTTTCTTGATTACGAAAAATACAGTTCAGCCGAAATAAAAAATCTCCTTGAACGCTATTTTCTCGAAGTCAACAAGCTTTGCAACTGGGGAAAATTTGATATACTGGGACACCTTACCTACTGTCTGAGATATATTGATTCTGCTCTTGGCTCTGATACCGATATTTCTCCTTATGATGATATTATTGAAGATTCCTTTAAAAAACTCATTGAAAAAGGAAAGGGCATAGAAATTAATACTTCCGGTCTCCGCCAGAATTACGGAAAAACTTTTCCCGACCTCAGATATGTAAAGCTTTTCAGAGAGCTTGGCGGTGAAATTATTTCAATAGGCTCTGATGCCCATACTGTTGAGGATTTAGGCTCAGGCATAAAAAAAGGCGTTCAGCTTGCCTCTGATGCCGGATTTACTCACCTTTGCTATTTTAAACAGCGTTCGCCTGTTTTTATAGAAATCCAATAAAGAAAGGACTTTTTTATTATGAATAAAATCATTGACCTCCTGAAACAAAACGCCCGATTCTCTAATGCTCAGATAGCCGATATGCTCGGTATGTCTGAACCGGAAGTCTCTGCTCAGATTAAAGAGCTTGAGGATAAGGGTATTATAAAGGGTTACAGCGTTATCCTCAATGAGGAAATTTATGACAATTCACAGGTTACTGCTACTATTGAACTTAAAGTAACTCCTCAGAGAGACTGTGGCTTTGACGTTATAGCAAAGACTATTATGATGTATGACGAAGTAGAAAGCGTTTCTCTTATGTCCGGTTCATATGACCTCGCCATTGAAGTTACAGGTAAAAATCTTAAAGATGTTGCCCTTTTTGTATCGGAAAAGCTCTCCACTATTGAGGGTGTACTCTCAACGGCAACTCATTTCATTCTTAAAAAATACAAGGAAAAAGGTATCTTCATCGAAGGTGAAGACGTGGACGAAAGGGGATTTGTCTGTCCATGATTGATTATAATAAAGCTTTATCAGATAAAGTAAAAAAAATGAAGCCCTCCGGTATAAGAAAATTCTTTGATATCGCTGCTACCAAAAAGGACGTTATAAGTCTCGGAGTCGGTGAACCCGATTTCTCTACACCATGGGCTATAAGAAAATCTGCAATTAATACTCTCGAACGCAAGAAAATTATATATGGTGCAAACAAGGGTATTGAGTCTCTGCGTGAAGCTATATGCACCTATATAAATAAAAAATACGGCGTTAAATATAATTCGGAAGATGAAGTCGTTGTCACCGTCGGAGGCTCTGAAGCTATAGACTTAGCTATAAGAGCTTTGGTTGACCCCGGAGATGAGGTTCTCGTTGTTGAACCGTCTTTTGTATGCTACACTCCTCTTGTAGAACTGGTCGGAGGCGTTGCCGTACCTGTTCCGACAAGAATCGAAAACAATTTCAAGCTTACTCCTGAAGATTTAAAGGGGAAAATTACCGATAAAACCAAGCTTCTTATACTTCCTTTCCCGAATAATCCTACCGGTGCTGTCATGACTAAGGAGGATTTGGAAAAAATCGCTGATGTTATCCGTGATACAAATATAATCGTTCTCTCCGATGAAATTTACTCTGAGCTTACATACGGCAGAAAGCATTATTCGATAATTCAGGTTGACGGTATGCGTGAACGTACTATTTATGTAAACGG
>JAQXFT010000194.1 GCA_029005335.1 Oscillospiraceae bacterium | reverse complement strand
GGCCTTCCCACGCTGAAGAAGTAGCAAGAGCAATTCCGACAACAGTAGTAGCAGCATCTGAAAATACAGCATATGCCGAATATGTTCAGGAAACGCTTTCAAACAATGTATTCAGGATATATATAAACAATGATGTTACAGGGTGCGAGCTGGGCGGAGCATTGAAAAATATAATTGCACTTTGTGCAGGAATCTGCGACGGCTTAGGATATGGAGACAACACAAAAGCAGCTCTTATGACAAGGGGAATACATGAAATAGCACGTCTCGGAAAGGCGTTGGGCGGTCGTATTGAAACATTCAGCGGACTTACCGGTATAGGCGACCTTATAGTAACCTGCACCAGTATGCACAGCCGTAACAGACGAGCCGGAATACTTATAGGTCAGGGAGTAAGTCCTGATGAAGCTGTTGAAAAAGTCGGAACTGTTGAGGGGTATTACTGCTGTAAAACTGCATATGCACTTTCAAAAAAAATAGGCGTTGAAATGCCTATTACTGAACAGCTCTATAACGTACTTTTCAATGGATATGATGTAAGGCAGTCTCTGGGAATCCTGATGTCAAGACCTAAAAAGCATGAGATTGAATCACTTTTCAATCCGGATAATATATAAAGGGCGGTTATCCGCCCTTTTTTATATAATATCATTTAAATTCCGGACATTCATTGTGCAGACGCTCCAGCCAGTATTCGTGGTCTTTTTCGGTAATTTCACGCAGAACACGGCAGGGATTTCCGGCAGCTATGACGTTATCCGGAATATCATGTGTCACAACGCTTCCCGAGCCGATAACAACATTATTTCCGATAGTGACTCCCGGATTTATTACAGTATTTCCGCCAATCCATACATCATTGCCGATAGTGACAGGCTTACCGAGTTCATAGAGGGTATTTCTTACAAATGCATCTATAGGGTGACAGGCACAATATATACTTACTCTGGGAGCAAGCATAACATTATTTCCGATAGTTACAGGACACTGGTCGAGAATAATAACGCCCGTATTGGCATAAAAGTTGTCTCCGACAGATATATTCCAGCCGTGGTCGCAATAGAAGGGAGGTTCAATATAGGCATTTTTTCCGGTATGGGCAAAAGCCTTTCTTATATATTCCATACGGTTTTTACGTTCTTCGCCCTTAGCCTCATTGAAAGCCTCAATAAGCTTTCTGTTTTCTGAAGATATGCTCTGTATTGATTCATCAGATGCCATATAGAGCATACCATTAATCATCTTATCCTTTTCAGTCATTGAGAATACCTCCGTTTGATTTTATTACATCTCTGTAGAAATAAGCTGAATCCTTGAGAATACGCTTCTGAGTTTCATAATCAATATAAATTAAGCCAAAGCGTTCCTTATATCCGTATGCCCATTCAAAGTTATCCATAAGCGACCATACAAAATATCCTCTTATATCCGTTCCCTCCTCAGCAGATTTTTTAAGACCTCTTAAATATCCCCTGAGATAGCTTATTCTCTCCTCATCATGTACCATACCATCAGGAGAAACAGTATCAAGGCAGGATTTTCCGTTTTCGCTTATGATTATAGGAGTATTATATCTCTCATACAGGAATTTTGTACCCCAGTAAATGCAGTCATGAGTAACAGGCCAGTTATAAGGGTCTTCAATAAATCCATTGCTGTTTTTGACAAATTCAATTTTTCCTGATTTTCCGGATACGGTCATACCCCAGTAAATATTATGTCCCAGAAAATCAATAGGCTGACTTATAAGCTTCATATCTGAATCAGTGATTCTGGGCATAAATGGTTCGCAGATTTTAAATTCTCTTTCGGGATAGTGTCCGAAAATTACAGCGTCATTGTACCATGAAATGCTGTTCGGAGCTTGTGAGGGGTCATCAAATTCAAACATTGAACGTCTGGCAGCATCTGTATCTTCAGGGGAATCTGTTTCGGGAATATTCATACAGCCGCATGGAGCAAAGCCTATATTAAGTTTCTGTTTTCCGAAAGAACGCAGTGCGATAACTGCTGCACCATGAGCTTTTAAAAGATTGTGCATTATCTCCAGAAGCTCCGGAGTTGTAAGGTGAAGTCCGGGAGCATGTTTTCCGAATTTATGACCCATTCCGACTATAACCTGAGGTTCATTTATAGTAAAGAAATTCTTTACACGGTCGGAGAAGTTTTCAGCAACTATTCTTGCATAGTCTGCAAACCACTGCACAATCTGAGGATTACGCCAGCCTCCGAGCTTGTCAAGTGCAAGAGGCATATCCCAGTGATAGAGAGTAATAAAAGGTTCAATGCCGTTTTTAAGAAGCTCATCTATCAAATCACTGTAGAATTTTATTCCGGCAGGATTTACTTTTCCCGTACCCTCCGGAAGTATTCTTGCCCAGCTTATTGAAAATCTGTATGCTTTGAGACCGATTTTTTTCATGAGTGCAACGTCTTCCCTGAATCTGTGATAATGGTCGCAGGCAATATCACCGTTATCCATATTTACAATGTTTCCGGGAATACGGCAGAAGGTGTCAAAGATATTCAGACCCTTTCCGTCATCAAGATAAGCTCCCTCAACCTGATATGAGGCAGTGGCAGAACCCCAGATAAAATTTTTATTTAAAGCCATAAAAAAAACTCCTTTCAGTTTGACATTTTTGTGCGTTTATGATATTATTGATATTATAGCACGGAAAATCAGAATAATCTATTATTATTGTACTGAAAACATATACTATAATAGCATATCAGGAGGATAATAAGATATGTCCCAGAAAGAAAACAAGCTTCACAGCACACAGCTTAAACCCTTTTCCTTTTATTATTGCCGGATACCAGATGATATGCCTGATGTCGCACTTCACTGGCACCCCGAAATTGAAATAAATATGCTGACAGAAGGAGAGGGTCAGTATCAGGTGGGAGACAGTCATATTCACGCAAAAAAAGGCGATATCATAATAGTAACCCCCAATATACTCCATTCAGTCTATACAAATACAAGGATAGAATCAAATACTTTTGTAGGGAGCATGGATTTTATCGGAAGTACATTTTATGATAAGGCATCAGTATCATATATACGCCCTATTATAAATGGTGCAAAGGTATTCTCACCTCTGATTACTGAGAGTGATGAATATTATAATGAAATATCAGAATGTGTCTCAAGGCTTTTTGAAATCGGAAATAAGAAGGAAGATTTCTATGAGCTTATGCTGAAAAGTGAATTATACAGGCTTATATATTTATTGTATAGCTATGGGAAAATAAAAGTTCAGAATGATTCGGCAAAGCGTCTTGATAAAATTAAAATGGCACTGCAATATATACAGGAGAATTATCAGGAGGAGCTGAGAGTATCTGAGCTTGCGGATTTGTGCCATTTCAGCAAGGCTTATTTCATGAGCTTTTTCAGGAAAAATGTCGGAATACCATGCGTTGAATATATAATGCAGTTCCGTCTGAAAAAAGCAGGTGAGGAGCTGAAAAGCACTGACAAGAGTGTATCAGAAATAGCTTTTGACTGCGGATTCAGAAACCTTTCCAATTTCAACCGCCATTTCAAAGAGTATTTCGGAGTCGTTCCGAAGGACTTCCGCAACAATAAAATATAATAGGTATTTTTTGGAAAAACCGTTGACAAATTTTGTCGAAAGTGCTATAATATACTATGGAGATTTTATATGATTCAGGATTCCGGGCGGTTGATATGAAACAAAAAATTTACAGCTTTATAATAATATTTGTATCAGTCATGATTTTTTTATCCTTTTCCTTACTCAACATAAAAAATGATGATACAGGTGAGTTTGAAGTAACTTTTATAAGCAGTAATACTGAAATATCTGAAACACCCCCGACTCCGGCTTCAACATCTGCGGTATCTGTAAAAGCTTCTTCAGAATCTGCTGTTGATGATACATACAGGAAAACTACAGAGCCGGTAACTCATACCACTACTGTAGCTTCTGAGACAGAAGCTCCTGCTGTTACAGAAGCCGTGACGGAATCCGAACAAATAATATTTCCGATAAATATAAATACTGCCGGAGCTGATGAGCTTATGCTCCTTGACGGAATAGGCGAAAATATTGCTCGGGCAATAATAGAATACCGTGAGGCATACGGCGGATTTAAAAACCGTGATGAGCTTCTTGAGGTTGAGGGAATCGGCGATAAAAGACTTTCAAAAATATATGATTTTATTTTTGTGGAAAATGAAGTATACGATTCCGAAAATATTCCGGATTCAGATGATGTATGTGAAGTATATGAAGATATCCCTGAGGAATATAATGAATATGAGGAATACTCTGAACCGGAAACCGTTCCGGAGCAGACCGAGCCTCTGACTGAGGAAGCTTCTGAGGAGAATATTATTGTGAATCTCAATACGGCTTCTGCTGAAGATTTGATGAAGCTCCCGTATATCGACGAAAAAATTGCCGGCGATATTCTTAATCTCCGTGATACAATACAGTATTTCAGCCACCCCTATGAACTTCTTATGGTTGAATCACTGACACAGGAACAGGTAGCAGAAATTATAAATTTTGTAACTGTTGAATAGTAATACTTTGACATACCGTGAATTATACACAAATCGGACTGGCTGAATTTGTATATTTTAACCGTTTTGTAACTTTTACAATTATTATTGTCAGATGTGACAAAAAATACTGTTGAAACTTGTATGGTTTGTCCGAAAAATATTAAAGAACGCTTCAAACCATTGACATTATGCCAAAAATATTGTATATTTAGGTTACTAAAGCATTCAAGTTGTATCATAAATCTAAAATCCGACAGCAAGGGTGTGTGAATTTGGTCTCAATAAAAACTATTGCTGAAGAATGTGGTGTTTCCATTGCTACTGTAAGCAAAGCCTTGAACGGTCATAAGGATATAAGCGAGACTACCAGAAGCTTTGTTTGTGAGACAGCTAAAAAGCTCGGGTATATGCCTAATTCTCAGGCTCGTGCCTTAAAGACAAATAAAAGCTACCTCATCGGCGTGCTTTTGGCTGACAAAGCTGAAAACGGTCTTACACATGTCTATTTCTCAGCCGTCATTGACAGCTTTAAACGTGAAATGGAAAAGTCAGGTTATGATATAGTATTTATCAGCGAAAAAATCGGTGACAGAACAATGTCATTCTATGAACATTGCCTTTACAGAAATGTTGACGGTGTTCTTGCCGCCTGTGTCGATTTCGACAGTGCCGGAGTTCAGGAGCTTATTAAAAGCTCAGTTCCGCTTGTGGCTGTTGATTACACTGAAAAAGGAGTATGCAGCGTTGTCTCAGACAACAAAAACGGTATGAACGACCTTGTAAATTATATATACAGCCTCGGACACCGCAGAATTGCATATATATACGGCGACGATTCTCAGGTCACTTCGGCGAGAGTGAACGCCTATATAAATACTCTTAAAATGCTTGGTATAAAGCCTGATGAGAATTACCTCAGATACGGAAAATATCTCGATTGTGCTTCCGCTGAGATTCTCACCCGTGAATTAATGAAATTACCCACTCCGCCAACCTGCATAATTTATCCTGATGATTATTGTGCAATAAGCGGTCTGGAGGTAATAAAAAAACATGCGGAGGACAGCCCCTGCGGAAAAATTTCCGTAGCCGGCTATGACGGTTTGCTCGCAAGCCGGATAAAAAGTCTTTCGCTTACGACCGTAAAACAGGATACCCACAGCATCGGTACTAATGCAGCACGCCTTTTAAAGCGTGTCATCTCAAAGGAGGACATCCCCGAAGATGAAATGGTAAGTGTTGTAAGGGGCTTCCTGATAAGCGGTCAGACAACCGGCATAATGCCGTAAATCAATTATATCTATCCACACATATTGCATTTTTTTAAATGTGATATACATATCTAAGGAGGAATTACCAATGAACAAACTTAAAAGAACTCTCGCTCTCGTAGCTGCTATGGCTATGACAGCTACAGCATTCGTTGGATGCGGAGAGGAAGAAACATCATCATCAACACCAGCACCTTCAAGCTCAGCTGCAGAATCATCAGAAGAATCATCAGAGGCTGAGTCATCAGAGGCTGAATCTTCAGAGGCTGAATCATCAGAGGCTGAATCTTCAGAAGCAGCTCCTGCCGGAACAGCTTCAGAAGAAGTTGGTGCAGTTGATGCAAGCGTTGGCGTAGGTGGCAGCGATTTCGTTGTAGCTTCATGGAATGCTGACGATGCAGAGGCTATGATTAATCAGTGGCAGACAGCTACAGGCAAAAAGGCTACATTCTCAAACCTCGCTTGTGCAGGCGGTGAAGCTTCAGAAAAATTCAACAACATGTTCCAGGCTGGCGACGACCTCGACCTCTACTTCGTAGAAGCTGACTGGGCTCTCATGTTCATCAACGATGACGAAAAGACCCTCGCTCTTGACAAGCTCGGCTTTACAGATGATAACTTTGCTGATATCTATGCTTATACAGATGAAATCGGTAAATCATCATCAGGCGTTCGTAAGGGCGTTTCATGGCAGGCTGCAGCAGGTGGCTTCGCATACAGAACAGACCTCGCAGAACAGTACCTCGGAGTTAAGACACCTGAGGAAATGCAGGCTAAGGTTGGTACATGGGACGACTTCAAGGCTGCTGCTAAGACAGTTTCAGAACAGTCAGGCGGAAAGACAGCTCTTGCTGATACACTCGGCGGTCTCTGGCAGGTATTCGCAGCCGGACGTACACAGCCTTGGGTTGATTCAAACGACACACTCCAGATTGA
>JAQXFT010000193.1 GCA_029005335.1 Oscillospiraceae bacterium | reverse complement strand
AATCACCGCTATCCGATTACAAAGCTTGAATATCTCAATTCGGACGGTGAATTTGTTGAACTCCCCCGCCGTCAGTATAACTATTTTGAAAGTATGGATATGGGTGCAGGTCCTTTCACTTTCAGAATAACTGATATCTATGGTCAGGTTATTACTGATGAAAATATTCCGCTTGTACCTGATGAAATTATTGAGGGAAAAAGTCAGTTTCCGTTATAATAATTATAAGAGGCTTCCGTATTTTTGCGGAAGCCTCTTTTAAGTTAAAAAATAATTTTGACCAGATATACTTGAACATTTAAAAAAATATGATAAAATTAACTATAAAAAATTACTGAAAGCAGCGTTGTGGAATTAACGTCCTGTAAAGCAGTGGCGAAGTGGAAACTTAAATATCAACATAATTTTACAAACTTTTCCGCCGTATCAAGCATTTTTTCTTCAATTGAAATTGAAGCCGACTGATACAGAAAAAGCTCAGCATATCCGGAATACTCTTTACCATACGGCAATTTTTCAGCAAGCTCTGATATATCCGAATCATCACAAAGTATATCCAGAAATTTCTCTGTAAAATCCGGTGTCACTGTTTTTTCCCATATTTCGTAAATTTCCGGATACTCCGCTTTAAACTCATCAATATCATAATCGCTGTAATCATAATAGCGGTATATCATCGGAAAGCTTATCGGTTTCAGAGAACAGACCTTTCTTCTGAAATTCATAGGAATTTCTTCATTTGTTTCACACCAGATATAATACCACTCACTGAGGGGACATAAATTTGCAAAGCAGAAATCAGACAGTTCAATATCAACCTCCTTATCGTATTCATAGAATCTGCGGAGATTGTCATAAAGCTCAGTATATGACTGATAATTATTGAAATTTTTACCGTTATCGTTCATAATATTATAGCTCTGATACTGAAAAACTGTTTTAAAATTCGGAATAAAGTCTGCTCTGTTCTGTATCATGCCATGCTTTCTGCTAAGTACTGCGAAAATAATATAAGGTTTGACGGATTTCAGATTTTCATCACTGTTTATATGAATAAGCAGTGAATCCAGATTATAACGATATATTTCATTGTCTGAATTTCTATACAGAAAAGTATACTGCAATGTCAGTTTATAAAGCAGGTCAGATTCTTCACTGCAGTTTATATCCTTTATCTGCAAGGCTTTTTTCAGATGCTTCTGTATTTTATAAAGCTTATTCCTGTTTTCAGTCTGCAACCTCAGAAAATCCGATAATTCCTGTATCTTTTCATTCTGACAAATATAATTTCTTATCTGCTGTTCTTTTATGCGTTTATTGGAGTCGATTTTGTTCAGCAGTCCTGAATCTGTCATAACACAGATATAAAGATACTGCAAATCGGTATTGCCGGGATTTTCATTAATTCTTTCTATAAGCTCAGAGTACATTTTAACTGTATTATCATTATCTATATTATACTCAGACAACAGATTACTGAAATCTGCTTTGAATTTCTGTACTTTTTTCCGTGCTTCCGAAAATGTTAAATTATTTTGTTCAAGCAATGCTCTTAAAGTCACATAATTTTCAGCCTGTTCATTAATATACTTGTAAATTTCATAATCAAAATCGTATTCCATGTTTCAGTTTCCTCATTATTTCTTTTTTTATCAGTCTTCCCTCTTTGCTGTTAAGGATTTCAAGGTCGTCCAGATGGCAGATAAGAAGCTGTTTCCATAAATAATCATCTGCTTCCCTGCAAAGTTCAAGCGTAATTATCATATTTCTGAATGCCGGATTATTGTCATTTTCAGTGCGTCGTATAAAATTCCTTTTGGAAATAAATTTATACATATATTTCACCTGCAGAATCTTTTTTATAATTATACAATAATTATTCTGTAATTGCAAGTGCCAGAATTACTTTTTATCCGGTTCTGAAATCCGTTAAGGCAATACCGCACAATCTATCTTTCAAAAATAAATGCTGTTGCCGTGATTTTGTCCTTCGTTATGCTTGACAAACATATTGAAAAATGATAAAATACTATTAATCAAAGAAACAAGGAGGATTTATGAATAAGCTCAGACAATCAGGTGAAGATTATATTGAAACGATTTTGATTTTAAGTAAACGAGGAGAAGTCAGGTCTATAGATATTGTGAATGAAATGAATTTATCAAAACCGAGCGTTTCACGTGCAGTAGGCATTCTGAAAAAAGGCGGTTTTATAAATGTTGATAAGGACGGTTACATTACATTGACGTGCGAAGGCAGGGAACTGGCTGAAAGCGTTTATGAACGGCATACGGTTTTAACGGAATGGCTTGTGGGAATCGGAGTTGATGAAAAAACAGCGGAAGAAGATGCCTGCCGGCTTGAACACAATTTCAGTGAAGAGTCTTTTGAAAAGCTGAAAAATCATATAAAGACCTGTCATAAAAAAACTGATATATAATCCGGTTCAAAAAAACTGCATTGATTTTTTTGTGAATTTATACTATATGGTTATCATATGCTAACTTAATAGTCTGTGTAAATTGAACGAAATTGAAAAACCCCCCTTGACATATTTCAAAATCCGGATTATAATAATCACAGTTAGCGAAAGCTAACAATAATTATCAACCATGAGTTAGCTTTTGCTAATCGGAAAGGAGTGCTTTTTATGATACCGCTGACAATTGCAGATACAGGCGAGGAAAATATCATCAAAAAAATCGGCGGCAGACAGGAGATTAAGGCTCACCTTGAAAATCTCGGTTTTGTCGCGGGAGGAGCCGTTACGGTGGTTAACGCTGTCGGGGGGAATGTGATTGTCAATGTTAAGGACTCCCGCATTGCGGTAAGTAAGGAAATGGCACAGAAAATTATGATCTGATTTTCTGCGTTAATATAATTTAAGGAGGATAACCTGTATGAAAACACTAAGAACGGCAAGGGTCGGAGACACGGTCAAGGTCGTAAAGCTCCACGGCGAGGGAGCGGTCAAGCGCCGTATTATGGATATGGGGCTTACTAAGGGTGTTGAGGTACATATCCGCAAGGTTGCGCCCTTGGGCGACCCGATTGAGGTTACTGTCCGCGGTTATGAGCTGTCGCTTCGCAAAGCGGACGCGGAAATGATTGAAATAGAGTAATAACAAAGGGACTTAAGGGGAAATATCCCCATATTTTTTAAGCGTAGGTTAGCAAACGCTAACCAAGAAAGTGAGGAATGA
>JAQXFT010000192.1 GCA_029005335.1 Oscillospiraceae bacterium | reverse complement strand
AAAGATAGCAGATGGCGTAATAGTAGGCAGTGCGATAGTAAAGATTATTGAAAAATATGGAGCAGATGCCGGAGAACATCTCAGGGAGTATGCAGACATTATGAAATCTGCAATGAAGTAAGAAAAAAGGCGGTCAGTATTTTTATGCTGACCGTCATTTTATTTTTATATACTGGCTTTGATATTTTTTCCGAAATTGATTTCAAGTCCCTCCCAGATAGGGAAGCCTTTTCCGGACGGAATATGATAAAAAATGTTGTCCGGCATTTTAGCAATCCATGTTTTACCAGAGCAATTTTTAATTCCAAGCAGACCGGGGGTTATAGAATTTTCTATAATTTCTCCGGTAATTTCAGTAAAGTCATCTGAATCAGGATATATTTCACATTTATAGAGCTTACTGCCTATGTATAATGGTATGCGATATGGGCAGGAGCTGATTTTAAGTGAAGTAAAGGTTGTACCGCATTGGGGACATCTGTATACTTTTTCATTGAGCTTCTGGTACATTGAGGCAAAATCTGATTTACCGCACCGGCAGGTGATGATTTCCGAACGCAGACGGATAAAGAGCTTTTGCCATTCATTTTCGATAATACGGCTGTTCGGATTTTTTACACCCTTTGTAAATGACAGTATAAAAGCGTTGCGTATATAATCCGGATACAGTTTCCAGAAGTTTATAACATTGTCATGAATACCTTTCACAGGGCGGTTGGAGGAGTCATCAGGGTCATATACGAAAGGGGCATTCTGAGGAAGGCATAAATTATTTATTACCTTTTTTCCCTCCATAGGCTCGCCCCTGAAAAGGAGCTTGAAAAATACAACAGCGAGAGAATATTTATCAGTCTGAACATTTGGTCTGGCGATTCCCCTTGTTATTTCGGGAGCGATATATCCGGGCTTACCGCCTATGCCGAAATTTTTTCCGTCGGGAGCAATATTGTCGCAGTCGCATACAAGAACATCACCGTTATTTACATTGATGAAGAATCCGCCGTCATTCAAATCCTGATAGCTTTTTCCGGCACGGTGAAGCTGTCTGAAAGCGTTTGAAATATTTATTAAAGAGGTTACCATAGAATAGAGATTTTTGAATCTGACCGGAACTTGTGATATACGACCGGTAACGGGGTCGGTATATACTTTACGTGTAGCCAGTATGTCAACAAGAGAATCGAAGCATTCGGGTTTAAGCTCCATAAGGTAGCCGAACTGACCATCGGGAAGACTTTTAGTAAGATATTTAGGCCACAGGAATTTATCGCTCGGAGAGCCGTCATTGATATTTTTCTTTATGTTTCTGCGAAATTCTCTGAGTCTTTTTATTTTATGTATATCGTACCATTTCAGAGCCATTTTATTTCCGTTGAAATCCACAAGATATACAGTCCCCTGACCTCCGCTTCCTATGACATTAAGAATTTTTGCAAACCCTCCGTATTCTACTTCGACAAGCTGACCGGTTTTAAGCTCTGTCATTGATATATTCCTCCATGATTGGGTTTTATTTATTATATCACTTTTGTAGACAATTGTCAAGAAAATCCGGATTAATTTATATGTATTGCATTGTTCTGAGAATAAAGAGCCATGCCGTAAGAGTAAAAGCACTGCAAAGAGTGGTAAGCATTACGGCACAGGCAGTAATAGTGCCGTTATGGTTCATATTTTTAGCCATGACGAAACAGCTTCCGGTAGTAGCACTTCCGAGCATAACAAGGATAGCAATAAGCTTTTCATCTCTGAAGCCCATAATGATTGCGACAGGCAGGAAAATCATACAGAAAAGCATGAGCTTTATAAAAGTAATTCCTACAGCAGTTCTGATTTTTTGTCTGGCATCGGAGGTTTTGAATGAAGCTCCGAGTGCTATAAGAGAAAGGGGAGTAGCCATATTTCCGAGATATGAGACCGATTTTGAAAGTATGACAGGCTGGGGAATCCGAAGTACAGACCATAGCATTCCGGCAATGATTCCGAGAATAATCGGATTTGTAATAACATCTCTGAATGTTTTTCTTAAAAGTTCCCTTTTGTCAGTCTGTTGCTTGTCGGGAGAAGTAAGGGACAGAATTATAACAGCAATTATATTATAAAGGGGTACAGTTCCGACAATCATAAGAGCAGCCATGGTAGCTTCACCGTATATATTTTTTACAAAGGCAATTCCGAGTATAGCAGCACTGCTTCTGTATGAAGCCTGAATAATTTCACCACGTTCGGTCTTATCCTTGTGTACGAGTGAAATAAGATAAGCTATAGTTATGCTTCCGGCAGTTGCAAGAAAGCAGAACAATACAAATTCAGTATCCCATACAGCTTTGAAATCCGCTGTTGACAAATCCATGAACAGCAGAGCTGGCAGAAGTGCCTTGAATACAAACTGATTGATTTTCTTTGTGGAATGTTCATCAAGCAGATTTACTTTTTTTGCAAACCAGCCGAAAACCATCATGAGAAATACCGGTATAGTTGCGTTGAAGCTGAATATTAAATTTTCGGAAAAGCTGTTATTCATTTATTGAAATCAGTCCTTCATTGAGCATTTCCTGTACTGCGAGCATAACGCCGAGTTTTCCACTTGTATATGTTATGCCGCCCTGCATCCATACTGCGAAGGGTTCACGGAGAGGAGCATCGGCGGAAAGCTCTATTGAAGCCCCCATTGTGAAAGCTCCGGCAGCCATTATAACTTTATCATTGTATCCGGGCATATCCCATGCTTCCGGAGTTACGAACGAATCAACCGGAGCGCCTTTCTGAATACCCTTGCAGAAAGCAGTCAGAAGCTTTTCATTTCCGAGCTTTACTGCTGTTATAATATCTCCCCTGACATCATCTTTTTTCGGAGAACATTCAAAGCCGAGCATTGAAAAAAGCTCACTGGCGAAAGCAGATGTTTTTTTCGCATTGCATACGGTATCAGGGGCGAGGAAAAATCCCAGAAACATTTCTCTGTTCATATCGAGAGTACAGCCGACTTCCTTACCCATTCCGACACAGGTTAAACGATATGAGCATTTTTCTATCAAATCAGCTTTTCCTGCAATATATCCTCCGGTACGTGAAATACCTCCTCCGGCATTTTTGATAAGAGAGCCTATTATAATATCTGCACCAACGTGGCTGGGTTCATATTCTTCAACAAATTCTCCGTAGCAGTTGTCAACCATAATTACGGCATCAGGATTGCCTTTTCGGATAGCCTGAACCATTTTTTCAATATCCTCAAGAGTAAATGCAGGGCGGAGGGAATATCCTCTTGAACGCTGTATATATGCAACCCTTGCATTTTTTACTTTTTCGGTTATTGCATTGTAATCGGGAGAGCCGTCGGATTTCAAATCTACCTGAGCATATCTGATTCCGTAATCCATAAGAGAGCCATTACCTGATTCACCGCTTATACCGATAACCTCCTCAAGGGTATCATAAGGCTTTCCGGTAACAGATACAAGCAAATCATCTTTTCTGAGAACTCCGAAAAGAGCGGTTGAAAGTGCATGAGTACCGGATACAAAATTATATCTTACAAGAGCATCTTCCGTATCAAATACACTGGCATATACTTTATCGAGAACATCTCTTCCGATATCTCCGTATCCATAGCCGGTGCTTCCATAGAAGCATGATTCGCTTACTTTGTTTTCGGCGAAAGCGTTGAGAACCTTTGCACCGCAGAATTCAGCGGTTTTTTCAAAAGTCCTGAAGCTTTCGGTACAGTTTGATTCTGCCTTTTCAGCAAGCTTTATCAATTTCTCATCAAATCTGAATAAATCTGCAATATTATGATTCATCTGTAAGTCTTCCTTTCACAATACTTTCCTTTTCGATATCCTGACGTTCAAGGACAATTTCCTTCATGACTTCTCTGAAGCCTATTTCATGGTAAAAGCTTACACGTATATCCAGTGCAAGCAGATAGGCTCTTTTATTCAGAGTATTTAAAAAAAGTGCAAGCCATTTAAGAAATTCCCTTGCATAGCCACTTCCCCTTGATTTGATTTTAGTGGCGACCTGTCCCACCAGAACGCAGTTTTCTATATCGAATACTATTGAAGCGGTAGTACATTCCTTATAGGTAAAAACCTTGCTTATGCCGTGACGGCATCTGTGGGAGGTATCAGTATACCACAATCCGAAATCAGCAATATTAGGAAATCCCTCGCTTAATATCTGGTATACCTGTTTAAAATCCGGATTAAAATTGACCTGAAGCTCATCGAAATTCTTTGTATTTTCGTCCGGAAGCATTTCAAAAACAGTTCTGTTCAGTACCTGATAATTCATATTTTCCTTTAATCTGTTCAGAATCTGCTGAGAACCCTCTATTCTGAACGGCATATTCATTTCAGCGAACTGAAGAAGCTCTTCGCTGTAAATATCATAATCTGAGCAGATAATAAGAGTAGAATTTATAATGAACATAAAGCCGTATCCGTTCTGATTTTCAATTCTGTAGAAACGGCAGAAATCGTAATCCGTGCCGTATGCTCTGAGATATGCAAGCATTTTTTTACCATTCAGGGATTTGAGAAGCATGGCACGGTCAAAATCTTCGGGATTATTAATAAGCTTTATCATCGGCAAGAACCCTGTTTCTTAATATATCGACGAGCTTTAAAGCTTCGCTGTAGTCGTCGGATTTTATAACGCATGACGGTGAATGGAGATAACGGCAGGGAAGCGATACGGCAATAGTTTTAACGCCGTTTCCTGTTATATGGATAGCACCGCTGTCATTTCCGCCGGCAATAACAGATTTTGTCTGAATTTTGATATTATTCTGTTCTGCAATATCAAAGGCGAGATTATACAAATCCCTGTTATACATTGTGCTTCTGTCCATATATGATACAACAGCACCCCTTCCGAGCTCGCAGACTCTTTTTGCACCTGATACGCCGTCAATATCGGAGGCAGTTGTAGCTTCCAGAACAATGGCAATATCAGGATTTATCCTGAATGTTGATACCCTTGAGCCTCTCAGACCGATTTCCTCCTGAGTATTGAATACATAAT
>JAQXFT010000191.1 GCA_029005335.1 Oscillospiraceae bacterium | reverse complement strand
CTTAATTCATGCTTTATAAGTTTTCCTAACATCTGAATACCTCCCTGAAAAGCTGGTCGATTGACATATTTTTTTCTTCTCTTATATCGTCTGCACCGCCATGTATTCTTAAATGACCGTACTGAATCATTACAACGTCATCAAGTATTTTTTCTATATCCTGAATAAGATGTGTTGAAATTATTACAGAAGCTTCGGGATTGTAGTTTGTAAGAATAGTATCCATTATGTAATCTCTCGCAGCAGGGTCAACGCCGGCTATCGGTTCGTCGAGAAGATATAATTTTGCATTACGGCTCATGACAAGTATAAGCTGTACTTTTTCCTTAGTTCCTTTTGACATGGTTTTTATTTTGTCCTTGGGATTGATATTCAGACGCTTCAGCATATCGTATGCAAGCTCCTTGCGGAAATCCTTATAGAAATCGCAGAAAAAGTCAATTATGTTTTCCACTGTCATCCAGAGCGGAATATAATTTCTCTCCGGAAGATATGATACCATGGCTTTTGTTTCAACTCCGACTTCTGTGCCGTCTATAAGTATTTTTCCCTTTGTAGGCTTCAGAAGTCCGCATGCAAGCTTTATAAGCGTAGTTTTTCCGCTTCCGTTAGGCCCTAAAAGTCCTATGATTTTACCGCTTTCGAGTGTGAGGTTCAAATCTATAAGAGCTTCCTTGTTGCCGTAGCTTTTACAGAGTCCCTCGCATTTTAAAATTTCACCCATAGAATAAAAATCCCTTTCTTTACATATTATGAATTATGTCCGAAATTATTGTGAGAATTTCGTTTTTTGAAAATCCAAGCTTTGACATTCTGCTTATAAAGGCTTCACATTCTCCTTTTGCTGTATCTGATTTGAGTTCGGCTATTTTGATTTCGTCATTGGTTATATACTTTCCGGAAGTACGCATTGAAAATATAAGTCCCTGACGTTCGGTTTCAGAAAGAGCTTTCTGCATAGTATTCGGATTGACTCTTGCTTCCTCAGCCAGCTCTCTTACTGACGGTATACGCTGACCTGCTGTATATTCGCCGGATATAATTCTTGCTTTTATTTCATCAACAATCTGCATATATACAGGTTTATCGCTGTTAAAATTCCACATCAGCCTTCCTCCTTTTGATTATTGTACTAATATAATAACACAATATTTTCTGTTTGTCAATAGCTTTTAAAAGTTAAAAATTAAAAAATAATTTCTCCGGAATATACACGTATTCCCCCATAATATAAAAAATTTCTGATTTTTTTTAAAATATACTTGACATTTAAAAATATTTGGGATATAATATGTAAAGCAGTTACGCTTTACGGGGAGATGATTCTGTTATGCCTAAAGAATTGAAATTCGTTCTTCTTCTTGACTGTTACGGAGAACTCCTTACAATTAAACAGCGTGAATATATGGAACTCTATTACTGTGAGGATTTGTCGCTTTCCGAAATATCCGAACCTCAGGGTATTACCCGTCAGGCTGTACGTGATGTTATAAAGCGTTCTGAACAGATTCTTCTTGAAACTGAAGAAAAACTCGGCTTTGCCGGAAAAATTTCTGCCCTGCGTGAATGCCTCGAAAATTTAAAATCCGTTTCGGCTGAATGTTCTGACAGGCAGATTTCATCAGCTATGAATAAATATATAAATAAGTGCCTTGAACTTATCTGATTACAAAAATAGGGAGATGTAAATATGGCTTTTGAAGGTCTTTCTGAAAAACTTAATAATGTCTTTAAAAAACTCCGCTCCAGAGGCAAGCTCTCTGAAAGCGACGTTAAGGAAGCTATGCGTGAAGTCAGACTTGCTCTCCTTGAAGCAGATGTAAGCTATAAGGTTGTCAAGGATTTCGTCGCAAAGGTTACTGAACGTGCAGTAGGTGAAGATGTTCTCGCAAGCCTTACTCCCGCTCAGATGGTTATAAAAATCGTCAATGAGGAACTCTGTTCCCTTATGGGCAACAGCAATGCAAGAATAAATCTTGCCTCAAAGCCCCCGACAGTTATAATGATGTGCGGTCTTCAGGGTTCGGGTAAGACAACTCATTCCGCAAAGCTTGCAAAGCTCCTTAAAAAAGAGGGTCACAGACCTCTGCTTGCTGCCTGCGATATTTACAGACCGGCTGCTATAAATCAGCTTCAGGTTGTCGGCGAAAAAGCTCAGGTAAAAGTCTTTGAAATGGGTCAGATAAGCCCCGTTATAATCGCTAAGCAGGCTCTGAGATATGCAAAGGATTACGGCAATGATATTGTTATTCTCGATACCGCCGGACGTCTCCACATCGATACT
>JAQXFT010000190.1 GCA_029005335.1 Oscillospiraceae bacterium | reverse complement strand
AGATGATTTTTTTAAATCAGTTCTGGTCTTTTTTTGCAAAGCACTCGCTGCAATAGATTGGCTTGCCTTCCTTAGGTTCAAAAGGAACTTTAGCTTCCTGACCGCATGAAGCACATACGCCTGTATACATAACTCTGCCGTTTCTGTTAGCATTTTTTCTTGCATCACGGCAAGCCTTGCATCTCTGCGGCTCGTTTTCAAAGCCTTTTTCAGCATAGAATTCCTGTTCGCCGGCAGTGAAAACGAACTCTTTACCGCATTCCTTGCAGACTAATGTCTTGTCTTCCATAATTATATACCTCGCTTAAAATATTTAGAGCATGGCTGTAATAAATTACCGTCACGTTCATACAGCATAGAACTGCTGTTCAATAATCATTATACAATCAAAAGCAGAATTTGTCAATGATTTTTTGATAAAAAATATATATATGACAAAAAAACGTCATCTTCTCCATAAATAGCACACTAAAACTGGGCATTTTGCACATTGCAGGACGGAATTTAAAGAATCCGTCCGCTCATATGTTTCAGAAGGCTCAGACATCTACGCTTTTAGCGGCATCTGCTTCAGCAGCCTTAACAAGCTCAGCCATATCGAAGTTAAAATTGTTTACTTTCTTATCCTGTTTTTCTTTCTTAGTAGGCTCATGCTTTACGGGAGCTGGAGCGGGCTGTTCTTCCTCCTGAACAGGATTATTGGCAGCTTCCATTTCAGCGGCTTTTACAAGCTCAGCCATATCAAAATCAAAGTTTACAGGCTTTTTGATATTTTTCTCATTTTTAGGCTCCGGAGCTTTTTCAGATTTTTTCTTGTCTGAATTTGAATCAGGCTTATCAGCTTTTTCAGGTTCAGATTTATTTTCAGGAGCTTCAGATTTATTTTCCTTACTGCTCTTATCATCAACAAGAGATTTTCTTGCTTCCTCAACAGCTATATTAGCTTCTTTGAGTCTGTCCTGAGTCTGAGAGGTTATTTTCTCAACAGCACCTGCCATAAATTCAAGCTTGGAGCTTACGCCTTCAATCTCATTGCGGAGCATATTTCTTACGACATCAGTCATGGAGTTTAAGCGGTCAGCTTCTTTATTTGCATTGGATATAGTTTTTTCAGCCTGTTCATTAGCCTGTTTTCTTATGACATCAGCCTTTGAGTTAGCCTCTCTTATGTATGAATCAGCCGTTGTATTAGCTATACTGATAGTTTTTTCAGCCTCTGCCTGAGCATCTTTTATAGTTTTATCGGCTTCTGCTCTGGCTTCTTTGAGAACCTTTTCAGCCTCTGCTCTGTCGTCCTCAATACTTTTTCTTGCCTCGGATTTGATAGCCTCTGCCTGTTCGTTAGCCACTTTGATTATGCTGTCGAACATTGCACCAGGTGTTGCACTGGCTTTAGCTTCTTCGATTTCCTTATTTTTCTCCTTGGTTATCTTAGCTATTTCGGAATCCTTCTGTGCTTTAATCTCAGCGATTTCAGCTTCTTTTTCGGAGACAATATTTTTAAGGTCATTGATTTCATTTTCAAGGGCTTTCAGTCCCTGATTTTTTGCATTAAGCTCTGACCTCAGTGAATTTATCTCAGCCGGATTTACTGATGAAAATTTATTTTTTATTTCATTCATACGCTGTTTAGCGATTTCCATCTGAGTTCTGAGCTTTTCGATTTCAGCCTTAGCCTCAGCAAGCTCCTCTTCTGTCTTAGGGTCTGATAACTGGAGACTTCCGCCTTTACCGGCAAGCTGCTGTCTTGCATAATCGACCTGTTTTTTAAGCCTTTCATTTTCAGCCTTGATGTTTTTAAGTTCAGTTTCAAGCTTGATTACCTCTGCACCTCTTGCACCGTTAAGACCGCCTGACGGATTTTTCTTTGCTGCTTCGAGCTGTGTTTTAAGTCTTTCAATTTCACTTTTAGCGTCAGCCAGTTCAGCAAGGCTTTCAGAAGGGACTGCAATACCTTTTCCGTCAAGAGCTTTTTTAAGGTTATCGTTTTCCGCATTAGCCTTTGCAAGCTCCTCCTCCAGATGTATAATTTTGTCATTAAGTTCGTCGAGGTACTGGTTTACGTCCTCAATGACGAAACCTGTCTGACCAAATTTAGTAGTTCTTAAAATTACATTTTCGCTCATTTTCGTGCTACTCCGTTCTCTGCCAAAGCAGTATATTTATTCATTGATACTTTAATTATATCATTTTTGATAACTGATTTCAACAGTTACCATGCAGAAATTTTTTCCGGATTTTTGTGCATTTTAACAATAAAAACAACCGGCTCTGATAATGAACCGGCTGTAATATGTAAAATCAGTATATTTTATCAGCTTCCGAGCATTTTAAGAATAGCATCGAGGTCATCGTCCTGAGTTGAAGATGATGATGATGTATTATTATTATTTCTGCTCTTATCTTCTCCGAGACCGAGTGAAGAAAGAAGAGGATTGTCGATTGAAATTACTTCTTCTTTCATACCTGAATCCTTTTTATCAGGAGCTTCTTCTGTTTCGGGAGTATCGATATCTTTTTCGTACTCGTCGCTTCCGAAGCCGGCTGCGATAACTGTAATAGTCATCTCGTCCTGCATATCCTCCTTGAATGCAGTACCGAAGATAAACTCAACTCCATCAGCAGCAGTATCTGTAATTTTCTTTGTAGCAGCATCGACATCTGATGAGAGAACGTCCTCGGACATAGCGATATTGATAAGAAGTCTCTTTGCTCCGGAGATAGATGTTTCGAGAAGCGGGCTGGATATAACAGCTTCTGCAGCTTCCTTTGCCTTTTCCTTTCCTGAGCCGTGACCTATAGCCATATGTGCATAACCTGCACCCTTCATAATTGTTGAGACATCTGCGAAATCGAGGTTTATATATCCCTCTTCCACAATCAGGTCTGATATACTCTTTACACCTGTTTTAAGGACGTCATCTGAGAGGGCGAAGGACTGAATCATTGTAAGGGGCTTATCGATTCCGACGAGAAGTCTCTCGTTAGGGATTACGATAAGTGAATCGACATATTTTTTCAGTTCTGCTATACCTGCTTCAGCCTGACGCATTTTCTGTTCTCTTTCAAAAAGGAAAGGCTTTGTTACTACTGCGACAGTAAGTATTCCCATTTCCTGAGCTATTTTTGCTACTACCGGAGCTGCACCTGTACCGGTACCGCCACCCATACCAGCGGTAATAAATACCATATCAGCACCCTTGAGATGAGTTTCGATTTCGTCTCTGCTCTCCTCAGCGGATTTCTGACCTATTTCGGGTTTATTTCCGGCACCTCTGCCCTTTGTGAGCTTAGCACCTATTGGTATTCTTGTAGTTGCCTTTGATTTGTTTAAAGCTTTAGCGTCCGTATTTATTGCAATATATTCTATATTGTTTACTCCGGAATCCACCATGCAGTTTACGGCATTTCCACCGCCCCCGCCGACACCTATAACTTTTATATTGACATCGGGTTCAAGAGCTTCCTCATAGATAAAATCAGCCATTAGTTACTCCTCCTATGTTGTTTTATATCCTGAATTTTTTTTACAAAAATCAAACACATTAAAATACACTATTTATTTTATCATAAACTGATATATTTTGCAAGTATCTTAATAGATTTTTTTCATTTTTGATTCTTTTCACAATATTTCACCGTTGTATTATGGCATTTTTAACAATATTGTTCATTGAAAATTATTTTACTGATATTAATCATCATACAAATCTTCCGGATTTCCGGCAGTTGTCTGGGTGGAAGTATCTTCGTCGGATTCATCTTCCGGAGCTGTTGTTATTACATTGCTTGAAAAGCTTCCGTCAGTAGTACGGAACGAACACTGATTAGTTCCTACCATTGTTATATAGCCCACCTTTCCTGTTTCCTCCATAACCTTTGATGCAAGAGTAAGCTTATATCCGCAGTCATTCCAGCTTCCCATTTTAAATATATTGCCGTTCCTGAATTTTACTATGATATTTGAACGGTTTGTTATATCGACTGATTCTATACTGCTCTTGTCGTCACGTTCATTGAGGACTTTTACAAATTCTTCAAAAACTTCCTTTTGTCTTTCGTCTTCAGTATCTATCATATTTCCGCACTCCGGTGAAAGAGGCTCATATCCGTAGAATGAAGGAAAGATTTCATCGCTTGTCTGTGAAGTTTCAAGAATTTTTCCACGTTCGCTTATAAGAACGCTTCCGAGCTTATAGACTATATTGAAGGCCGGCACACATGGTTCTATATCTATTTCAACTGTTGACGGAAACTTTATATTTACACTTGCATCTTCGACATATTTCAGTTCAAGGAGCTTTTGTCTTACTTTTCCGGTATCAAGCTTTATGAGATTATCTCCCCCCTTGATTTCCGACTGATTTATAATATCATCAGCTGAATATCTGTCAGAGCTTCCGGTCATAACCACTTCATTTACATTGAAAAGAAAAGTACAGCTTAATGTCATTCCTATGCCTAACACGGCAATTATAACAAAAAGTCCGTATATTCCCATACTTCGTCTTCTGCGTCTCAGTCTTTTTATGCTGTTTTCACGTTCAATATTGGTTTTCTCAACATCTTTCATAGCAAAATTTCTCCTGTTCTATATCTATCCTGTTCTCTTTATATCTGCACCAAGACAACTCAGAGCCTTTTCAAAATTTTCATAGCCCCTGTCAATATGATGAAGTCCGGTAATTACGGATTCGCCGTCAGCTGAAAGTCCTGCTATTACCATCGAAGCTCCTCCACGCAAATCAGTAGCCTCCACAGAAGCTCCGTAAAGACGGCTTACCCCCTCTACAACAGCAGTCTTTCCTATTACACGTATATCCGCACCCATTTTTATTAATGCATCAGTATGCCTGTAACGGCAGTCAAATATATTTTCTTCAAATACGCTTGTGCCTTTCGCTTTAAGCAGTGCTGACATCAGTATTGCCTGAGCATCAGTAGGAAATCCGGGATAAGGCATTGTTTTTATAAGCTTTATTGCTTTAAGAGCTGCACCGCTCCGGAGATATACGTTATTTTCAAAGATATTTATACTGCAGCCTGCACTTTCAAGCATTGATATAAATGATTCCATAGCGTTTACACATGATTTTTTCAGTATAATTTCTCCGCCCGTTGCAGCCGCTGCCGAAAGATATGTAGCTCCTGCAATCCTGTCAGGCATTATATCATATTCACAGCCGGAAAGCTTTTTTACACCGTTTATTATAATTCTGCTTTCACCGTCACCTTTTATTCTTGCACCACAGCGGCGGAGATATCCGGCAAGGTCGCATATTTCCGGTTCTCTTGCAGCATTGTTTATAACAGTTTCACCATCGGCAAGAACTGCACATAGCATTATATTTTCAGTTGCTCCGACTGACGGAAATGCAAGGGATATTTTAGCTCCGTGAATTTTATTTCGGACTCTGCATATAATTTTTCCGTATTCCTCCTTTATGTCAGCTCCCATTTTCCGGAAAGCATCAAGGTGCATATCTATCGGACGTGAACCAAGCTCACAGCCTCCGGGATATGATACGGTACATTCTTTCATTCTTCCCAGCATAGCACCGAGGAATATTATTGATGAACGCATTTCCCGCATAAGCTCTTCTTTTATTTCGTTTTTTAATATACTGTCACACTTTATCACAGCCGTATTTTCCGAAAAACTGCACCTGCACCCGAGGCTGTTAAGTATTCTGAGTGCCGAATATATATCTGTAAGGCACGGACAGTTATGAAGAATACTTTCGCCGTCGCAGAGAAGAACTGCTGAAAGTATCGGTAATGCACTGTTTTTAGCTCCCTGTAGGTCAATTTCTCCTCTCAGGCGTTTTCCTCCGTTTACAACAAGCTTCTGCATATAAAATCACCCCGCAGTATTTTTATATGCTATACTATGCTGTAATGCCTTTTTGTGTTACTTTTTAAGGCTTATAAGCTTATCTGCCACAGACAATATTCTCTGAGGAGTATCGCTTACAGCAAGCTTTGATGAGTTATATGACATTATTTCAAGCTTATCCGGATTTTTATAGAAATCGTCAAGATATGATATTATTTTTTCGGAGGTAACATCTTTCTGCTCAATAACTACAGCTGCTCCGGCTTTTCCGAGTACCATGGCATTGTAATACTGATGATTTCCTGCCACTACCGGAGAAGGTATCAGTATCGAAGCTTTTCCGGCTGCTTCCAGCTCGGCAAGAGTAGAAGCTCCCGAACGGCATACTACTATATCAGCAGCAGCCATACATACTTCCATATCGTTTATATATTCTGTAATCCGGAGTCTGTCAGATTTAAGGGGTATTCCTGCCTTCTGCATTGCCTGCGGAAATGTATCCTTTCCCATTCCTCCGTATCCGTGTATATGATTTATTCTGAGATTATTTTTCGTATGCCATTTGATTACTTCCTGCATTGTATCATTTATACAGCCTGCACCGAGGCTTCCGCCAAAGGACAATATGCACATATCATCATTGAAGCCGAGAATTTTTCTTGCCTCCTGCTTTGTCATTGATGAAATACCGCTACGCACCGGAAGTCCTGTGACTGTATATTCAAAAGAGCCGGAATCCATATATTCAAGAGCTTCCTTTACTGTAAGCATAACATGGTCTGCTTCCTTTGAAAGAAGCTTGTTTGTGACTCCGGGATAAGCATTCTGTTCATGTATGGCGGTGGGGATTCCCATTTTTGAAGCCATTCTTATTACCGGCCCTGCAACATATCCGCCCGTTCCTATTGCTATATCGGGATTAAAGCCCTTTATTATTTCTCTGGCACGCTTTCCCGATACAGCGAGATATCCGAGAGCCTGAATGTTTCTCTTTATATTTTTAAGCGATATTTTACGCTGAAAGCCTGCTACTCTGATAAATTCTATTTTATAGCCTGCCTGAGGTACAAGCTTTGCCTCCATGCCGTTTGGAGTTCCGGCAAAAAGAAACTCAGAATCGGGATATCTGGTTTTTATTATATCTGCTATGGCGAGAGCCGGATTTATATGTCCGCCCGTACCGCCTCCTGCAAGTAAAACCTTCATAATATTATATATGCCTCCTTATGCACTCATGGGTTCGGTTTTTTCTTCTTCTTTTTCCTTTTCTTCCTCTTTTTTATCTGACGGAGCTTCATCGGATTTATTTTCTTTTTCGGGATAATAACGCTTTCGTGATATATTCAGCATTATGCCCATCTCCATTAACTGCATTACTATCGCTGTACCTCCGTAGCTGAAAAACGGAAGGCTTATTCCGGTATTAGGTACGAGATTGCTTACAACGCAGAAATTGAATATAGCCTGTATTGCAATCTGGGTAGTTATTCCGACTGCCACAAGACAGCCGAATTTATCCTGACATCTTGCTGCAATTGAATATCCCTCTATAATCAGAAGCACAAATACAAGTATTATTGCAAATGCCCCTACAAATCCGAGTTCTTCACATACTATCGAAAATACAAAGTCACTCTGTGATTCAGGAAGATACAGATATTTCTGACGTGAATTTCCGAAGCCAAGTCCGAAAAGCCCTCCCGAACCTATTGCTATAAGCGAATTTGATGTCTGCCATGTATCATTAAGCACATCAGCGAAGGGGTCCTGCCACGACTTGAATCTTATTGAAAGATAGCTGTCAGGGTCCTGTGCCTGAGAATATATGAAAATTCCTCCCACTACGGCAACTATCGATGCTATTGAAATAATCTGTTTCAGGCTTGAATCTCCGCAGAATATCATTGAAACTCCTATTATACATATAAGGATTGTTCCGGATACATGAGGTTCTTTAAATATAAGAATCGCATATATGCCTATAAAAAGCATATTGACTACTATGCCATTCAGAAAGCTTTTCATTTTGTCATGATGAAACTCTATCATATATGCAAGAAATACTATAAGTGTGAATTTTGCTACTTCGGACGGCTGAAAATTTATTCCTGCAATTATAATCCAGCGTTTTGCTCCCATAGAGCCACCCTCATCAACACCTATAAAAAATACAAGTACAAGCAGAAGCAATCCGACCAGATAGAAAATTATTGCTGTCGGAACAGAGTTCGTTCTTTTCCGGAGCTTCATCTTCTTGAAGTTATGGTAATCAAAGCCTGTAAAAAATATCATTGCCACAAGTCCTATTGCAATATTCTTTACCTGTGCCTTGGCATAATAAAGACCGTCGCCCGTCTGTGAAAACGCCCACGCATAGCTTGCTGAGGACATCATTACAAGACCTGTTCCAAGTAAAATCATTACATAAACGAAAAACAAAAAGCTTGTATCACCGTATCTGACGTTTCCAAGATAAAGCCTTCCTGCTCTTCTTACGCCTTCAAGAAATGCATTATCCCTTCGCTTTTTTTTCTTTGGCATTGTCTGCTGTGCCATAGCTCCTCCTTTGCATTGACGTGCAGTTTAAAAAAATCCTATAAAATTGTCAGTATTCCCAGTATTCCTGCTACAAGTCCGAAAAGCGAGAATGTTATTACTATTTTGTATTCGCTGAATCCGCTCAGCTCGAAATGATGGTGTATCGGAGTCATCTTGAATATTCTCTTTCCCTGACCCTTTTCGCCTGTTTCCTTAAAGTGCTTTTTAGCAGTATATTTGAAATATGATACCTGTATTACTACTGAAAGTGCCTCGAGTATATATACAAGGGATACAAGCACAAGAAGAAGATGCTTGTGAAGTACAAGTCCTACTGCTGTTACAGATGCTCCCAGAAACATTGAACCTGTATCTCCCATAAAGCATTTTGCCGGATTGAGATTCCATATCAGAAATCCCAGACAGCCACCTGCAACTGCCATTGTCAATATTGAAAGCTCATTGAATTTAAGTATTGCACATGCTACTGTAAACACAAGCATTGCTACAAATGTAACAGTTCCGCAGAGACCGTCAACGCCGTCTGTAAGGTTAACGGCATTTGTTAAATAAACTATTGCAATAATTACAAGAGGATAATAGAAAAATCCGATATCAAAAGATACAAAGCTTAAATCTATAACTGTTGAAGTATCTCCGAAAGCATATAAAGCTCCGAGAAAAGCTCCGCCGAAAATAAACTGAAGAATCATTTTCTGTTTCGGAGTAAGTCCGTGATTGTCTTTCTTCGCTACTTTTATGTAATCGTCAATAAATCCGAGAAGTGCAAAAAGCAGAC
>JAQXFT010000189.1 GCA_029005335.1 Oscillospiraceae bacterium | reverse complement strand
ATAACAGACAAATCTATCAAATAACCGTAGGACATACGGGGATAGCTCGCTTATGCTTAGTACATTTGTGCTATCGAACGAGAACCGACTGCTCATAATGAGAGGAAGCCCCCACCTCTACAGGTGGGGGAGGATGTCACTTGCCGTAATATGCTTTAAGATAGATATTTTTTATTTCGCTCATAAGAGGATATCGGGGATTAGCTCCGGTACACTGGTCATCAAAAGCAAGCTCAGTCATTCTGTCAAGCTTTCCGAGAAACTCATTTTCAGGAATATTATAATCCCTGATAGTTGGCTTTATATCTATGGCACGTTTAAGCTTTTCAATGCGGTCGATAAGTCTTTCAAAAATTTCCTCATTGCTTCCTTCATCATTAAGACCGATATAACGACCGGCTTCAGCGTATTTGTTGAGGCAGTTCGGATATTTATACTGTGAGAATGAACCCATTTTAGCAGGTGCTTCCGATACGTTGAAACGCATTACTTCAGTAATTAAAAGTGCATTTGCAATTCCGTGAGGAATGTGAAAAAATGCTCCGAGCTTATGTGCCATAGAGTGACATATTCCGAGAAAGGCATTTGCAAAGGCGATTCCTGCCATAGTAGAAGCATTCGCCATTTTTTCCCTTGCAGTAATATTATTTCCGTCACTGTATGCCATGGGAAGATATATAAAGATATTCTTCATAGCTCCCAGAGCAAGAGAATCAGTATAATCCGATGCCATTACAGATACATATGCTTCAAGAGCGTGTGTGAGGGCATCTATGCCTGAAGCAGAAGTAAGACTCTTCGGAGCAGACATCATCAAATCCGTATCAATTATAGCCATATCCGGCATAAGCTCATAATCGGCAAGAGGATATTTTATATCTGTTTTCCTGTCAGTAATGACGGCAAAGGGAGTTACCTCCGAACCTGTTCCCGAAGAAGTCGGAATTGCTATAAAACATGATTTCATCTCCGGAAATGAATATATACGCTTTCTTATATCCATAAAACGCATTGCAAGGTCAGAAAAGGAGGTTTCAGGGTGTTCATACATAAGCCACATAATTTTTCCTGCGTCCATGGCAGAACCGCCTCCGATTGCGATAATACAGTCAGGTTCAAATGAACGCATACTTTCAGAGCCTTTCTGAGTGCTTTCAAGAGTAGGGTCGGGTTCGACATCTGAGAATACAGTATATGATATATTCATCTGACTGAGCTTCTTAGTTACAGGAGCAATCATATTATTCCTGTAAAGAAAAGAATCAGTGACGATAAATACACGTTTTTTTCTGTTTCGGAGTTCCTCCAGTGCAGTCGGCAGACAGCCTTTTTTGAAATATACTTTTTTTGGTACTCTCAGCCAGAGCATATTTTCCCTTCTTTCGGCAACCGTCTTTATGTTGAGAAGATGTTTTACACCAACATTATCCGATACAGAGTTACCTCCCCATGTACCGCACCCGAGAGTAAGTGAGGGAGTGAGGTCAAAGTTATATAAATCACCGATACCCCCCTGAGATGCAGGAGTATTTACAAGAATACGACAGGTTTTCATTTTATCAGCAAAACGCTCAAGCTTATCAGATTCAGATGATTCATTAAGATATATTGATGATGTGTGTCCGTATCCTCCGTCTTTTACAAGATGGTCGGCAATTTCAAGAGCAGTATCAAAATCATCATATTTATACATTGCAAGAATGGGCGAAAGCTTTTCACCGGCAAAGGGTTCGGACAAGTCATAACGGGTAACTTCTCCTATGAGAATTTTTGTGTCTTCAGGAACTTCAAAGCCAGCCATTTCTGCAATGCTATAAGCAGTCTGCCCTACTATACCGGCATTGAGACGGTTATTTTTTATCATTATATTTCTGATTTTGTCCGTCTGTTCCGGAGTCATTACAAGACAGCCTCTGAAATTAAATTCCTGTTTGACATCATCATATATTTCTGAATCAACAATGACAGACTGTTCAGAAGCACAAATCATTCCATTGTCGAAGGTCTTTGAATGTATTACAGAGTTTACAGCAAGCTTTATATCTGCAGATGCATCTATTATCGACGGAGTATTTCCCGAGCCTACTCCCAGAGCCGGCTTACCGCTTGAATATGCTGATTTAACCATGCCGGCACCGCCCGTAGCAAGAATTATATCAGATTCCTTCATAAGAGTATTTGTAAGCTCTATAGACGGTTCATCAATCCAGCCGATTATATTTTCCGGAGCTCCGGCTTTTACGGCACTTTCAAGAGCAATGCGGGCAGTCTCAACAGTACATTTTTTAGCTCTCGGGTGAGGAGATATAATAATACCGTTCCGGGTTTTAAGAGCAATAAGAATTTTAAAAATAGTTGTCGAGGTGGGATTTGTAGTAGGGATTACGGCTGAGATTATTCCGACCGGTTCAGCAATACGGATAGTTCCGTAGGTTTCATTCCTGTCAATAATACCGCAGGTTCTGGTATTTTTATAGATATTGTATATATATTCCGAAGCATAGTTGTTTTTTATGACCTTATCCTCTGTAACACCCATGCCCGTTTCCTCAACAGCTGCTTTGGCGAGAGGAAGTCTCTGCATATTCATAGCAGAAGCAACAGCCTTAAAGATTTTATCAACCTGTTCCTGAGAATATTCCGAGAATTTTTCCTGAGCCTTTCTGACCTGTGAAATTTTTTCGGAAAGGCTTTCAATATTGTCAACAATAAAAGTTTTTTTCAATGATAATCAAATCCTTTCATATATTTATGATATTATCTGCTTATAGCCTTATATTATACATAATGTGATAATTACCAAAAAAATGCAAATTTCAAGCAGATTTTTTGTTTGCATAATCGCTTGACATTTCCGGAAATATATGATATACTTATTAAGTAATTGGACAGGTGTCCGAGTGGTTTAAGGAGCTGGTCTTGAAAACCAGTGATACGGCAACGTACCGTGGGTTCGAATCCCACCCTGTCCGCTGAATCGTTAAAAAAAGTCAGACTTTTGTCTGACTTTTTTTATAATGTTTTTTATAAAAACTGCGGCGGAGATTGATTGCAATCTCCGCCGGAATATTATTTATTTTCTTTTTTTGCTTCAGGATTTTTCGGAGGGTCAGGCTTCTGAGGGTCTGACGGATAGTATTCAGATGTGCTTACAGGCATATTTTTAAGCTTCAGTCTATCATGCACATAATTTACAAATATCGGATATATTACCGCAAAAAACGGCACAGCAAGAATCATTCCGATAAATCCGAACATTCCACCGCCTATAAGTATTGAAACAAGTATCCAGAAAGCCGAAACTCCAAGCTGGTTGCCGAGTATCTTTGGCCCTAAGATATTTCCGTCAAACTGTTGCAGAATAAATACAAATATGATAAATTCAATAGTTCTTTCAGGATTTGAGAGAAGTATCAGAAGTCCTGATGGTATCGCTCCGAAAAATGGTCCGAAAAACGGTATCATATTGGTTACACCTATTATTATGCTTATAAGCGAAGCATAAGGCATATTCCTTATATTAAGATAAATAAATGCTATTATGCCTATTATCAGTGAATCAATAATCTTTCCGACAAGAAAATTTATAAACTTATCATTTGCATCAGCTGTAAGACGCAGTATTCTTCCGCTGTTTTTTCTGTTGAAAAGTCCGCATACCGCCTTTTTTGCCTGAGCTGAGAACATCTCCTTGCTGAAAAGAAGATATACAGATACTATAAGACCAATCAGAAAATCCTTCAGTCCCATAAGCAGTGACCACGCTCCGCCGGTAAGTCCGGCAAGCAGACCATCTTTTGAAAATACATTTTCAATCTGTGGCTGAAGTGTATTTACAAGCGAAAGCAAAAGCGATTCTATATTGTTGAACTGCCTGTTTATAAAGTCAACAAGCTCGGGATTCTTTTTGTTGAGCTTTTCAAACATATTCTGAAGAAACTTCTGTGAGTTGTCGAGATAGCCCTGCATATTATTCATAATATTCTTTATGCTGTCAAGTATCTCCGGAACTACGTTTCCTATAAGTGCAAACATCAGGCTCAGAAAAATTGTTATAACGAGTGTTATTGATATTGCTCTCGTAAGCTTTTTCCGTTCTTTTTTTCGGTTAGTAAGCTTTGAAACATATTTTTCGATAAATTTCATAAGAGGATTAAGCAGATATGCCATAACAAGTCCCCATATTATCGGTGCAAGTATCTTGATTATTTTGTTGAGATACAATTGTATTATCGAAAATTTGAATATCATTACCAATACAAGAAGGCAAAGTGTAAAAGTTATCAACACATATGCCGATATTGTATTGTATTTATAATTGAATTTTATCTTCATAGACTCTCCCCATTATTCGGAAAGCATTCTTGTTACGATTTCCTTAACCTTTCCGGGATTTGCCTTGCCTTTTGATGCCTTCATACACTGTCCGACAAGATAGCCGAGTGCATTTGTTTTTCCGTTTTTATAGTCGCTGACGGATTTTTCGTTTCTGGAAAGAATATCCTTTGCGAGTTCCTCAAGGAATCCCTCATCGGAATTCTGTGCAAGTCCGAGTTCTTCAATAAGCTTTACAGGGTCTTTATCCTCCTTGATTATAATATCAAAAACTTTCTTTGCGGAAGAATTTGATATAGTACCCTTTTCAACCTCGCATATAAGAGATACAAGATTTCCGGCAGTAAGTGCAGTGTCAAGAATACTCTTTCCGGTATCGTTTGTAAACTTGGATATATCGGATAAAATCCAGTTGCATACATTTTTCGGAGAGCATTTTTTCATTGCAGTACATTCATCATAGAGCTTTGATTTGTCGACAGATTCCGCAATAAGAGTTGCATCAACCTGTGAAAGCCCGTGTTCCTTTACATAGCGTGAAATCTTCCTGTTAGGAAGCTCCGGAATACTCTCTTTAAGTTTCTGTATTCTTTCCTCATCAACTACGATTGTAAGCAAATCGGGTTCGGGAAAATAGCGGTAATCCTGAGCGTCCTCTTTGGTTCTCATAGTAAAGCTCATACCCTTTGCATCGTCCCAGCGTCTTGTTTCCTGAATTACTGTTCCGCCCGATTCAAGCACTTCAATCTGACGCTTTGCCTCGTATTCGATACCTCTTACTGCTCCGCTGAAGCTGTTTACGTTTTTCATTTCACAGCGAGTACCGAACTTGTCAGAACCTTTTTCTCTTACGGATACGTTTACGTCACATCTGATTGAACCCTCCTGCATTTTGCAGTCAGA
>JAQXFT010000188.1 GCA_029005335.1 Oscillospiraceae bacterium | reverse complement strand
GGAAGCTAAAGTTCCTTTTGAACCTAAGGAAGGCAAGCCAATCTATTGCAGCGAGTGCTTTGCAAAAAAAGACCAGAACTGATTTAAAAAAATCATCTCATTGCACAGCTGATTCGCTGTGCTTTGACTTTTTTAATGAATCTGTGTATAATTTTTTTTCAGGTTCACAAAATATAAAAAAATGAAAGGAATGTTTTTAATAATGGTTGTTACTAAGGATACTATCATAGGCGATATTCTTGATGCTGATGCTACAGTAGCTCCGTATTTCCTCGAAATCGGTATGCACTGTCTCGGCTGTCCTGCATCAAGAGGAGAATCTGTTGCTGATGCCTGCATGGTTCACGGCACTGATGCTGATGAACTTGTTGCAAAGCTGAACGCTCACTTTGCCGCAAAGTAAAATTATGCCATAAAAGGCGGGGGCAGTCTGATTTCTTTCAGTCTGCCCTGTTTTTGTTTAAGGAGTGATTTTTTTATGCTTGATGAAAGACTTAAAGCCTGTGCGGAATACGTCAGCGGAAAGGGTATTGCGTGCGATGTCGGTACAGACCACGCATATCTTGCCTGCGAACTAATCAGAAGCGGAAAATGCAGTCATGTAACAGCATCTGACATAAACAGCAAGCCCCTTGAATCTGCTGAAAATACCGTCAGAAAATACAATATATCCGATAAAGTCGATTTGATACTTTCGGACGGACTCGAAAAAATTCCGTGTGAGAATGTTTCCGATGTAATAATTGCCGGAATGGGCGGAGAAACTATTGCAGAAATTATAAATAATGCGGACTGGCTAAAAAATAATGTGAATCTCATATTACAGCCTATGACTAAAGCTCCGTATCTCAGAATATGGCTCTATGCAAACGGATATAAAATAATTGACGAAAAGGCAGTCAGGGACGGAAAATTTATATACACTGTTATGAAAGCAGTATACTGCGGAAAAAAAATAAGGCTTTCGGAATTTTCTTCAATTATCGGACATCTTGATTTTTCACTTGATATTTCCAAAGAGTATCTGAAATATCATACTGAAAAGCTTGCGAAAATTGCGGAGGAAATCAGAGAAACAAAATATTTCCTCGAAAGTATCAAAAAGAATGAAATATGCAGAATGATAAACTTTCTCTGTGATTCTGATACTATCTGCGGAAATAATATCTATTATATTCTCAATGAATTTTATCCTTTCAATACTCAGGAAAAATGGGACAATTCGGGATACCTTACAGGAAACAGAAACAAGCCTGTATTTAAAATTCTGCTTAGTCTTGATATAACTAAAAATGCTGTTTCAGAGGCTAAAGAAAAAAACTGTAATATGATTATATCACATCACCCTGTAATATTTGAACCCCTTAGAGTTATAACTGCCGATGATGTTGTATATCAGCTTATAGAAAATGATATAAGTGCGGTATGCATGCATACTAATCTTGATATCGCAGAGGACGGCACTAACGGAGTTATAGTTGATAAGCTTTCAGAAAAGCTTGAAATAAAATCGTGTGAACCTTTTGACGAAATCGGCAAAATAATTAATCTTGAAAAGCCTGTTTCATCTTCGGAGCTTGCAAAGGTACTTAAAGAAATTTTCGGCTGTACAGTAGTAAAATATTGCTGTGACAAGGAAATAATCAATAAAATTGCAGTGTGTTCGGGTTCGGGAGGTTCAATGCTTAATACTGCCCTTGAAAAAGAGTGTGATGCATTTGTAACCGGAGATATAAAGCATGATGTATGGATTTCAGCAAACAACAATAACCTTACTCTTTTTGATTGCGGTCATTTCCATACTGAAAACCTTGTACTTGAACATCTTAAAGATGTAATTGAAGCAAATTTCCCGTTTATCGAAACAATAATTGCGGAAACTTCTGTTGACCCTGTAAAATATATCGTATAGAAAGGATTTTTAATAATGGCACTTGACGGAGCATTTCTCTATGCAATCAAATCTGAAACAGAATTTTTAAAAGGAAGCCGTGTTGAAAAGGTATATCAGCCCTCACGTGATGAAATAATAATCGGATTCCGCACACGGCAGGGAGCTTATAAGCTTCTTATATCCGCAAACGCAAACAACAGCAGGGTACACATAACTAAAGTATCTGTTGACAATCCAAAAATTCCGCCAATGTTCTGTATGCTTCTTAGAAAACATATCGGAGGCGGAAAGCTTATTGATATACGTCAGGACGGATTGGAGCGAATATTATACCTTGATTTTGAATGTGTAAACGAACTCGGCGACGTAGTTACCATAACTCTTGCCTGCGAAATTATGGGGAGATGTTCAAACCTTGTTATAATAAATCAGTGCGGAAAAATTATTGACAGTATAAAGCGTGTAGACCCTGAAATGTCAAGGGAAAGAATAGTGCTTCCGAATACACAATATCAGCTTCCTCCCCGTGAGGAAAGACTTAACTTTCTTACAGCCGATAAAAATACCATTGCAAACAGAATAAAATCAGCCGAATCCGGAGAGCTTTCCAAAGTTTTAATAAAAGTATTCGAGGGAATTTCTCCGGTACTTGCAAGGGAATGGGCATATTATACATCAAAGGGCGAATATCTCAAATCATCTGAAATGACTCCCGAGCATATAAACCGTCTTATGCTTAAAATTGAAAAATCCCGTGATATGCTTTTGAATAATAAGTGCCGTTTTACTGTTGTAAAGGACAATGACGGAATACTGAAGGATTTCAGCTTTATAAATATACAGCAGTACGGAATCCTTATGCAGACTGATGAATATAAATCAGCCTGTGAGCTTCTTGATGCCTTTTACTCTGAGAGAGATTTGGCTGTACGTATGAAGCAGAGAGCAAATGACTTATTCAGGCTTCTTGTAAACCTTACGGAGAGAATTTCAAGGCGTATTGCCGTGCAGAAAGAGGAGCTTGAACAGTGCGGAAACCGTGATATATATAAGCTTTACGGAGACCTGCTTTCAGCAAATATATACCGTATGCAAAAGGGTGACAGCAGAATTTCAGTTCAGAATTTCTATGATGAAGAATGTCCGGAAATTGAAATAAAGCTTGATATAATGAAAACGCCGTCCCAGAATATACAGTATTATTATAACGAATATAAAAAATCTGCTACAGCCGAAAAGAAACTCACTGAGCAGATTTCAAAGGGCGAAGAGGAATTGCAGTATATAGACAGCGTACTTGATTCGCTTACAAGAGCAACTACAGAAAATGAAATTACACAGCTAAGGCTTGAACTCTCTGAACAGGGCTATATAAAATCTTCTCCTCAGAAGGGCAAGCCTGAAAAATCACTTCCGCCCATAGAATACAGGTCAAGTGACGGATTCACAATACTTGTGGGCAGAAATAATATTCAGAATGATAAATTAACTCTGAAGCTTGCCGAAAAATCGGATATATGGCTTCATACACAGCTTATAACCGGTTCTCATGTACTGATACTCACAGACGGTGAAACCCCTCCGGACAGAACTATTGAAGAAGCCTGCATAATAGCATCAGTGAACAGCCGTGGAAAGGATTCAAACCTTGTACCGGTTGACTACTGTCTTGCAAAGTACGTAAAAAAGCCCTCCGGAGCTAAGCCCGGAAAGGTAATCTTTACAAATTATAAAACTGCATTTGTCAGACCTGATACTGAACTTGCTGAAAGGTTAAGGGTGAAATAAATGAAGCTTGAAAGGGAATTTTTTCACCGTGATGTGCTGGAGGTTGCTCCGGATTTGGTCGGAAAAATAATTGTTCACCGGCTTCCGGACGGTACGGAAATCCGTGCAAGAATTTCCGAGACAGAGGCATATAGGGGTGAGGAGGATAAAGCCTGCCATGCTTCAAAGGGAAGAACTCCCCGAACAGAGCTTCTTTATGTAGAATCAGGAGTTATATATATTTACCTCTGCTATGGAATACACTGGCTTATGAATATAATAACAGGTGAAAAGAATATTCCGCAGGGAGTGTTGCTCAGGGCAGGAGAAAATCTTAAAGGCCCTGCAAGACTTACAAAATACCTTAAAATAGATAAATCCTTTAACGGCATGAATATTTATGATAATCCGGATATATGGATTGAAGATGACGGCTTCAGACCGGAAATAATTAAAGCTCCGAGAGTAGGAATAGATTATGCCGGAGAATACTGGAAAAATATAGAATGGCGGTTCATTGCGGGGTGATTATTTTTGAATATAGTAAGCATAGGATATAATACGATACACGGAAAGGATTACGTCTTAACGCAAAAAGGCATGGAAAGCTATCTTCTCATACTTCTGAAAAGTCCGTGTATATTTAATATAGGAGGAGAGGAAATCTCTGCTGACCGTGATACAGTAATAATATATGACGTAAAATCCGATATAGATTTACATTCCACAGAGGATATATTTATATATGACTGGATTTGCTTTGATATAGGCGGAGAAAGTGATTTTTTTCTTGCACTTGATATACCGCTGAATACCGTTATAAGATATACTGATGTAAACTTTCTGAGCGAGCTTATAAGAAATCTTACAAATGAATTTTACTCCTCAGGAGTTAACCGTACCAAGATGATTGACAGCCTTCTGAAAACAATACTTATTAAAATCAGTGAGACAAACGGAATAAGGGGAATGTCGCCCCAGTCCTCAGACCCCCATTACAGTGAGCTTCTTGAACTGAGACAGAAAATATACCGTAATCCGCATATCAGGTGGACAGTTGAGCTTATGGCGTCCGAAGTGAATATGTCACGTTCATATTTTCAGCGTATATACCGTGAAACATTCGGAATATCATGTATATCTGATGTCATAGTAAGCAAAATCGATAAGGCAAGGGAAATCCTTAGTACAACCTCATGTACTGTTTCACAGGTAGCAGTAATGTGCGGATATGACAGCGACGAACACTTTATGAGACAGTTTAAAAAGGTCGTCGGAGTTACTCCGACGGTATACAGAAAAAATATTCAGGGATAATTCCTGAATAGTATTTTCATATTAAAAAAATGGAATTTTCTATCAGTTTTCATATTTTTCTATTGACATTAAGGAAAAATATGTTATAATAAAACATATAAATTATTATCGGAGGTTTTTAAAATGGGTTCAAAGAAATTTTTGAAGAAATTCAGCTCTGCTGTTATGGCTTC
>JAQXFT010000187.1 GCA_029005335.1 Oscillospiraceae bacterium | reverse complement strand
TTCCTTAATGCCGAGGCTTAAAAGGAAGTTCTTGCAGAATGTTCTCCAGTAATTGAACCATTCCAAATCAGTACCCGGCTTGCAGAAAAATTCAAGTTCCATCTGTTCAAATTCACGGACACGGAATATAAAGTTTCCGGGGGTAATCTCATTTCTGAATGATTTTCCGACCTGTGCAACACCGAATGGGACTTTCTTTCTTGATGTACGCTGAATATTTGCAAAGTTTACAAATATACCCTGTGCAGTTTCCGGACGGAGATAGAGTTCAGACTTTGAATCCTCCGTTACACCCTGAAATGTCTTGAACATAAGGTTAAACTGGCGTATATCTGTAAAATTTGCTTTACCGCAGTTAGGGCATACTATATTTTTTTCCTTTATATAGTCTGTCATCTGCTGATTTGTCCAGCCTGCCACGTTAGTACCGTCAAAATCCTCAATAAGATTATCAGCTCTGTGACGTGTTTTACATTCCTTGCAGTCCATAAGCGGGTCGGAGAAGCCTCCTATATGTCCCGATGCGACCCATGTCTGAGGATTCATAAGTATTGCACTGTCAAGACCTACATTATAAGGGTTTTCCTGTATGAACTTCTTACGCCATGCCTTTTTGATGTTTTCTTTAAGTTCAACACCTAAAGGGCCGTAATCCCATGTATTTGCAAGACCGCCGTATATTTCTGAACCTGCATATACAAAGCCTTTCGATTTACATAAATCGACAATTTTATCCATTACTTTTTTGTCATTGCTGAGCATAGATTTTTTACCTCACTTACAAATAGATATATCTAATTATAATACCGGAATTATCCTTTGTCAATATCCGGATTTGATTTTAATTTTTTTCGCCCAATGATATTTCACTTCCGCCTTCCAGACCGCCTACCATATTGGCGAATATCTTAGTTGAAGCCGGGTCTTTCGGCAAGCCGTTTTTACTTGCATTATAACTGAATTCAAGTTCACCGTCTTTTAATACAAAATTTATCTGATATCTGTCCCATCTTTTTTTTGATTTGCAGGTAAGATTTATTTTGTCCATGGAATACTGCGGTTCTACGCCTTTACGCATTTTGTATTTTGATGCACAACCTGATTTGATAATTCCTTCTTCTTCAAGAATATATGCTATTTCGACATTGGATACACGTATTTCATCATCATCAATATATACATATCCATGATTTTTATTGTTAGGGTCATTTTTCCATGGTGTATCATGATTGATAACAGTATCCGGAGAAATAGCCACAGCAACCTGAAGTGCATTGCAGATAGTATGTGCATTTGCAACATCTGCAGTATTTCTTGCCCGTTCAAGATAAGCTATCAGAGACGGTATTAAAATCGATGCCATAATCCCGATAATCGCAATTACAACAATCAGCTCCACAAGAGTGAAACCCTTAGGTTTTCCATTATTTGCTGAAAAATTTTTCATAAAAAATCCCCCTGTTTTTTATTGAAAAACATTTTATCACAAATTCATCAAAAAGTCAATATAATCCATATTTTTTAATTAAAGTTTATAATGGCTTTGAACCGATTTTTTCACCGTATTTCACTATGGTTTCAAAGCCGTTCTGAGTATTGCGGACAATATCCTTATCAATTAAGGCTTTGTCTTTCTGCAGAAGCAGTACTATTGTTGAGCCTCCGAAAAGAAACATTCCCTTTTCCTTACCTCTTGAAAAACGACATTTTCCGTGATGATTCCGAATCTTTCCGACCATCATTGCACCGACTTCAATCTGTAGGACATCTCCGAAATTTTCCGTATGCAGTAAAGTATATTCACGGGAATTCTGCCTGTATACATTGTATCTCCGGAAAGCTATCGGATTTACTGTATGAAGGATTCCTTTTATATGGACGTTATTGCTTTTTGCTCCGGAATCAATATAGCAGTATCTGTGATAATCCGTGACCTCAAGACGGAATACAAGACAGATTCCGCCCTCAAATTTTCTTGCAAGCTCCGGATTTTCAATCATATCATATATGCTGTACTGTGAGCCTTTTATTTCAAAAATGCTGTCACGGTTTATATCATATACGGATAATTTTGAATCACACGGACTTATAAGGGATTCGGGATTCATATCAATTTTACGCATTTCAGGTCTGATTTTTCGTGTAAAGAAATCATTGTAGGATTTTATGTTGTCTGTATAGTATTCGGATAAGTTTATATTGTTTTTCCGGATAAATGGCTTTATAAGAGGCTTTGAAAATCCCGAATCCATAAATTTTCCGGCAAGTTCCGAAAGAACCGGCATTGTGAGAAGCTTTAAAACACATCTTCCCCCGACTGTATCATAGAGGATTTTCAGCATAT
>JAQXFT010000186.1 GCA_029005335.1 Oscillospiraceae bacterium | reverse complement strand
AAGTCTGCCGATGGGATAAACTCTTTCTTCGAGACCATCAAGCAAATCCATAACGCATTTGCGGTCAAGCTCATCTGATACTGTTGTAACGTAACCTCTCGGCTTATTCATCATTATATAGATTTTGTTTTTCTTTCTCGGGATATAAATGCGTTCACCGTCAACAGCAATTATATCCTTTGAACCTGCCTTGTCGCCGAGCTTTACCGGTCTGCCGTTGAGAGTTACTTTTCCTTTTGAGATAAGCTCCTCTGCTTTACGGCGTGAACAGTATCCGGCATCGGCAATTATTTTCTGAATCCTGATTTTTTCCATAGCTTCTCCTATCTGAATACATTTTTTATTTTTGTTAAAATACTTTTTTTCTGCTCCGGTTTTCTGTATATGCTGTAATCCTTGTCGGCATAGAGTGGTATGGTTTTTACTTCTCTTCCTTTATACATCAATACAAGCTCTCCGCACTGTTCTCCGTCTGAAACCGGTGCATATACAAAGGGAGATGTTTTAAGACGGCATCTGAAAAATTCCCTGTTGCCGTCCATAGTGCATACCTCCGGATTTTCTGCCGGAATAAGCTTTACCATTTCATCAGTGCTTCCGGCAAGCTTAACGTAAAATTCATCACTGATTTCATATTCGCAGAGCTTTACCTGACTGAAGCCGTAATCATATAAAGCTATATGGTCATTCCAGTCGTTGCGGTCGTTAAGAGTAACACATATAAGCTCTCTGCCGTCACGTTCACAGGCTGATACAAGACATCTTCCGGCTTCGTCAGTAAATCCTGTTTTTACTCCGAAAACGCCCTCGTACATCGAAAGAAGCTTATTTGTATTTTTCAGCCATCTTTCATAAGGCGGATTTCCGAATTTTACCTGAATACTCTGTTTTGAGCATATTTCTCTGAATGTTTCGTTTTTAAGGGCTTCCCTTGCAAGTATAGCCATATCATAGGCGGAAGCTCCATGACCTTTTCCCTCAAGTCCGGAAGGAGTTACAAAATATGATTTTGACATTCCTATTTCTTCTGCACGCTCATTCATCATCACGGCAAAAGCCTCAAGACTTCCAGCAAGCTTAACAGCTGTAGCATTGGCTGCATCATTTCCGGAGGGAAGAAGCATTCCGCAGCAAAGTGCATATTTTGTAACAATATCTCCCTCAACAAGTCCCATTGATGAACCCTCTACCTTTATAGCTTCGCTGTCAACTACAAATTCTTCATCAAGGTTTCCGCTTTCAAGACATAACAGAGTTGTCATTATTTTTGTAGTGCTTGCCATAGGGAGCTTTTCTCCGGCATTGAGAGAATATATCATCTCTCCGGTATCGGCTGATATGAGAACTGCTGATTTTGCAGATATTTCAGGATTGCCGGCTGCTTTAACATCAGTTGAATTTATAACATTCACTGCAAGGAATACAGTCAGAATTATAACGGCAAATTTTTTCATCAGGCATATCTCCTATACTGAACTAAATATAATATAAAATATGCCATTGAAAAATTTTTTATTACTCAGCCGTCAAATTCATCGGAATCATCAATAATTTCCACGTCATCTTTTTTCTTCTTTTTGCTGAACACGTCACTCAGCTTATTCACAAGATTCGGAGCATTATTTATAATTCTGCTTATCGGGTCGGAATCGGGAAGAGCGTGTATCATCTGCACGTCTCCGTCATTTATTACGATAAAGCCCTCCGGTTTTATAGATACTCCTGCACCTGCTCCGCCTCCGAAAAGGTCTCGGCTGAGCTTGTTGGGCAAATCTGAACCTCCTGATACAAAGCCAAAGGATACCTTTGATATTGGAATAATTGTTATTTTTTCATCAACCTTTATAGGCTCTCCGACAATGGAATTTATATCCACCATCTCTTTGACTTTTTCCATGGTAATTCCCATAAGCTCACTTATGGGCTTTTCTTTTTTTGCTTCCTTGTTTTCCACTTTTATTTCCTCCTGATTTGTTTTTGTATATTTTAAAATAATATGTCCACAAAAATGATATTCCGCACCCGAGACATACTATAGGGTGAAATCTGACTGTAAAGGAAATATCATAAACACTCTTTTCCTTATTGAATACACAGGCTACATCTATACTCTTTTTTGTAAGACTGAACATCTGGTCAAATACGCCAAGAATATTATATACTAAAACACACATTCTTCCATAATTGATTGCACAGTCACAGGCATCAGGGTCGGAAATTTTAAAATCTATATATATCCTGTCAAAATGTATGCCCTTGCAGAGCCTTTTTACCGGAGATGATGCTATTTCCCATATCTGCATTATCTTTTCCCATGTTTCCGGAAGCTTCTCAAGTCGTGATTTTTTTACAGATTCGGGTTTTTCAGATTTTTCGGGTGATTCAGGCTTTTTATGCTGTGATTCGGATTCTTTTCCGGTATCACTTTCCGGAGAAGATGATATATTTTTTTCAGGAAAAGCCTCCTCAGGCGGAACAGCTTCAGATTCCTTTTCCGGTTCGGATTCGGAATCCGAGGGGGCTTTTTTCGTTTCTTTTTTTCCTGATTTTTTCAGTCTGCCTATCAGTCCTTTTTTGCCGTCTGATGAAATCAGCGTTAAAAAAGCATATTTTATCTTATAGTACTTCTTTTCTCCTGTATAGCTGACCTTTATTGATACGGGAAAAACCATTGCAACAATAAGAATACCAATTATAATCAGAAGTGTTATAAGTATGATTTTCAGAACAGTCAGAATTATCATGATGTACCCTCTTCATTATGATTGTTTCTTTCCGGCAAGGGCGGTAAATCATCAAGGCTTTCAAGTCCGAAGCATCTCAGAAATTTGTCAGTCGTCCTGTATACTATCGGCTTCCCCGGAACATCAAGTCTTCCTGCTTCTTCAATAAGCTCCTTTTCAGAAAGACTGTTCACGGCTGAAGAGCTGTCAGTACCCCTTATATTTTCTATAAATCCTCTGGATACAGGCTGATTATATGCTATTATCGTCAGAACTTCCATAGCTGCCTGCGAAAGAGGCGTATTTTTCTTTAAATTAAGAGCCTTTCGCACATATACAGCATATTCAGCCCTTGTTGTCATCTGGAATCCTCCGCTGACGGATATTATCCTCAGTCCGCTTCCGTAGCTTTCATAACGTTCATTAAGAAGCCTTACAATTCTGACTACCATTTCAGGAGCAGTTCCAAGAACCTCCGCAATCTTCATAATTTCTGCCGATTCTCCGGAGGCAAATATAATTGCCTCTGTAACTGCAAGCTGTTCATTAATCTCCATCGGACTCCGTATTCCTTTCTTTTTTTCTTCCTGTAAAATATATTTCTGAATTATCATCGCTTATTTTTATTCTGCCGTTTTTTGTAAGCTCAAGAACTGCAAGGAATGTTGCCACACGTTCAGAACGGTCGTTTACTCCTCTGTAAAGCTCCGATATGCACAGCTTTTTTCCTGAACCGTAAAGCCTTCTCAGAATAAAGACTACCTTTGAAATTACTGATGTTATTTTACGCTTTACCGCTGAATTTATCTTACTCTCAATCTTTTTCTGCTCCGATTCGGAATTATCCGGAAGGGACATATTTATATAGGTCATAATGAGCCTTTCAGGAAGATACATCTGATTGTATGAATATTCAGCTTTTATCTTCATCGGACGGCGTACAAATATATTATCCCCGTTAAATTTCTTTTCAAGCACTGCGGAGGCTGTTTTTATTGCTGAATATTCTATAAGATTTGTTTCAAGCTCTTTTTTCAGACGCTGGGCTTCATCAGGTTTCGGAAGCAGATATGCTGTCTTTATATATATAAGACGTGATGCCATTTCAAGAAATTCCCCTGCTGATTCAAGGTTTATACTGCACCCGTCAATATATTCCATATACTGTTCAAGAAGCTTTGATATTTCTATATCATATATATTCAGCTTGTGCTTTGAAATCAGCTTCAGAAGCAAATCAAGCGGACCTTCAAAGACATCAAGCCGAAAAAGTATCTGCTCCATTTTATATAGTTCCTATAACATTCGGAATCCAGCTTGCACAGAACCATATTGCACTTGAAACCAAATCTGTCACAACATAGAGTGGATTGAATCTTGCCGGTATTATCATATCTCCAAGAAGTATATATGCAAGGAATACAGTTCTTATAATCTGCATATTTCTTCTGAACCAGTCATCGAATTTATATTTTGTAAAGTAGCTGAAAATATCATATCCGTCCAGAGGCGGTACTGGTATCAGATTAAATATTGCAAGACCTATATTTATTGAAAAACAAAAACTGAGCAGAAGCATTATGCAGTAAACCGGACTTATTTCACCATAAACTGAATTTATCATAGCAGTCTGTACTCCCTCAAAGCAGTATGCAAAATTATACACCAATGCACAGACAAATGCTGCTATGAGGTTTGAAAAAGGCCCTGCAAATGATACTATTGCCATACCTGCTCTTATACTGTGGCTTCTGTCGAATCTGTTGGGATTCACCGGCACAGGCTTAGCCCAGCCGAATCCCGTAACTATCAGAAGAAGTGTTCCGACAGGGTCGATATGTGCAAGCGGATTCAGAGTAAGTCTGCCCTGTTCATCTGCCGTATCATCACCCAGCTTTTTTGCTGCAAAGCCGTGTGCAAGCTCATGCAGCGGAAGCACCAGCAGAACTATTATTACCCTTGCAAGATACTTGATTAACTGTGTACTCATTTTTTCTTCCTTTCCTATTCTGAATTTTAATCCGTAAAAATTTACCGGAATAACAATATTATACTATATACAAATATCTTTTTCAAGTAATTTCAGAAATTTATTATAATATCATAATATGCAATGACAAAAATTATTAACATATACAGTGATTTTTTGTGAAAAATCAGGGCATATAAAAAATTTTTTGTTTTTTTTTAAAAAACACTTGATTTTTCAGGAACTTTATGATACAATATGATTGTTGTATTTTTTCAGACTGAAAAGGAGGTGCTGTAAAATGGCAAAATGTGATATATGCGGTAAAGGTGTTACTTTCGGCATTAAGGTTTCTCACTCTCACAGACGTACAAACAGAGCATGGAAGCCCAATGTAAAGAGAGTTAAGGCTATCGTTAAGGGTACTCCTTGTCATATCTATGCTTGCTCAAGATGCCTTCGCTCCGGCAAGGTTGAAAGAGCTTAATCTCTCGGAAAACACATTTAACCGGAAGCCTGTGCTTCCGGTTTTTTTATCTCAGTCAAATTTTATTCCACAGTTAAGCTCCTTCATGGATACAACTGATGACATACCAACTATGACATGGTCAAATATTCTTACTCCGTAACCTTTCATTATTTCAACAACCATTCCCGTAAGCTCATAGTCCGCATCAGACGGATTTGCCTCCGCTATAGGGTGATTGTGCGACATATAAAATCCATATTCATTCAGGCTCAGTGCATGACGTATAATCTTTTCCTTGTTTATTGTCACACTTTCTGATGAGCCGACAGATATAAGATGTTCACCCTTTACCATTTTATGACTGTTTACGGAAATAAGATAAAATCTTTCGTCTGATACTCCGGCATACAACCCCCTGAAATAGCATCTCATATTATCAGAATTTCCTATAAAAAAATTCTGTCCCTTATTAAGTATACAATTCATACTTACCGCCGGAACTAATTTTATAAGCGATGCACTTCTTTCATCAAGATTATTTCTCATAAGATAATTTATATCTGCATTGAATACCGAATTTGCACTGCCGAATCCATTTATCAGAATATCCGAAACATCTGCCGTATTCTTTACTGATGTATATGAAAGAATCAGCTGTATAATCTCGCTGTCGCTTAAACTGTCTGTCCCGTTCTGATGATATTTACTGAACAGCATTTCTTTATCAAAATTCTCTTTCAAAAGCTGAACACTCCCTTTTGATACATCGAAAAAGTTATTGTGCCGTTTGATATGATATAATCGGCAGTACATACTCCGAGAGGTCTGAGACTCTCTGATATATACCGGACAACGAAATAATCTTCCCGACTTGGTACGGGAATTTTTTCTCCATTGCAGTTGTGGGCTATTATTACATCATGAGCCTGATTTTTCATAGTCATCATTGCAAGGTCATGTATGATTTTATTACTGCCTGATGCATCGGGCATAAATGTATATGTACTTTTTATAGTCATATCCGGACTCAGGATTATTACAAGAAACATTTTCTGACTTACTTTTGAAAAATAATTTTTCACATATTCAAGAATATCTGTCGGTTTTTTATTCAGATTCTCATGTACAAGATAATAATGGCACACATCACTGAAGGTCTTTATAAATTCAATACTCTTACAGCTTATTCCGTTCACTGAGTTAAGCTCCTCCGGACTTGCCTGAAGAACTCCATAGACACTTCCGAAACGCTTTATAAGACTATGGGCAATTTCATTGGTATTTGCTCTCGGTATTGAATAAAACAGTATAAATTCAATTATTTCATGAGGCTGGAAGCTGTTAAGACCATTTTCAATAAAACGCTTTCTGAGGCGTTTCCGATGTCCTTTATGAATATTACTCCTGTCATCATTCAATTCTGATTCAACTCCTTAAATGATTGTTGTAATCATCATCACCATTATATTATACTTGAATATTTCCTGACTGTCAAGTAATTTTCAATTATAAAAAATATTTGCAAAAAATCCGGCGGTCAGCCAAAAGACTGACCGCCGGTATCAGTTACTGCCTTTTTCGTCTTTTGATACAGAGCATATCGCCAGTGCAAATACTCCGACTGCTCCGCCAAAAAACGAGCCTAAAATAAAAAATACGAATCCCATTTTTCTTACTCCTGTTTTATCCGGAATTATGCAGATTATAATTTCTTACTCCGCATATATTTATTATCTGCTCTGCCAGAAAAATTATACTCTTTTCAGAATCGTTTTCCGGTTATCTTTCTGCGTATATATGCAAATGTATAGTCTTCTCCCTTTTCCGCAAGCATAGTCAGAAGAAGCTCAAGCTTGCGTGATGTATCAGGGTGAATCTCTCTCCTTCCCTTTGCCCTGAGAAAATATTCAAGCGGTGCATGGTCGTTATAATTTTCCTTCATATAAGTTTTGCTGGCAGCTACCCTGTCACAGAACATTTCAACAATAAATTTATCCGGCATTTTTACCGGTTCAAGCCTTTTTGTCTTTGTATTGTAATCAGTCCAGTATTCAAAATGATGACGGTTTCTTCCCTTATGATGAATCCATGCTATTGAATAGCCTCTGCTTTCACGTTCAGCCTCATTCGGACTTCTGTCTCCCTGAAAAAAAATCACTCCCGGAATAAATTCCGAAGGTGAAAATTTGGACAGGTCATGCTTCAGTCCCTGCCATACTATTCCTGCTCTTGCACAGTTATAAAAAACTTTTGCCTTGTGATTCATAACCGTTAAAAAATGCCCTTTCAGTTTTTTTAAAATCATTTATATTACACTCCCGAAAAAAAATACACTAAAATTATATCACACATTTTTACAAAAATAAATAGATTTCAAAGTTATTTGTGAAAATAATATATTTTTCACACGGTTTTTTGTATATTATTTCATGATGTAAAAAATATGTGAATTACAGACGTTTTTTTTTGGAAAAATATTGATTTTTTATTGTTATTATGGTATTATTATATAAATATAAAATTCAGGAGGGTGCAGATTCTTATGCTTTGTAACAACGAAATTATACACGAAATAAAATACGGCAGTTTTCTGCTTTCAGTCAATACTCAGGATTTCAATGAAAATATTATCATAGACTGCGATGACTATTTCGTTAAATTCTCAGGATACTCAAAAGAAGAAATTAAACAGCAGAAAGTCAGGTTCAGAAGCCTTCTCCTTGATGATGAATACTATTATATCTGCAATTTTGTTAAAAATAATATCAATGCTCTTGGCGAAATATATCTTGAACATAAAATGAAATGCAAATCCGGAGCTGTTCTTATTATCACAAACTGCTGTGAAATACTGACCCGTGATGACAACAATATTATCCTTAAAGTTACTATTACTCAGGCGTTTGAAGCTTCTGACCCCAGATTCGTCGAATCCTATAACTTTCTCGATTTCAACGCTATCCTTGAAAATATGCCGTGCGGTATTGCCGTATACAGGGTCGAAGAATCAGAAAATGTCAGAAAGCTTCACCTCACATATGCAAACCCTAAATTCTACAGTCAGCTCGGACATACAAAAGAATCATATATTAAAGCAACTGATGGCGGATATGTAGGAAATCTTATTGCCGATTCGGAATCCAAAGAAAAAATATTCAATAAGATTTTTGAAAACCTTACCAACACAAATCCTATCACCTTTAAAGCAAAAGTAACAAAGGCTGACGGCTCAGAAGCTGTTATGAGCATAAACGGCAGAGTTTTCAGCGGAAGTGATGGCATTCCAAGAGTTCAGGCTGTATTCTTCGATATAACCAAAACGACTAAAGCTGAGGAAACTATAAAATTCCAGAACGAACGCTATAAAATTATTGAGGAAAATACCGATGAGCTTATGTTCGACTACGATATCAAAAAAGATATACTCTATCTCCCGAAAAAGAAAAGATTTAAAAAATTCGGCTACAAATTCAACGGATATATCAACGGCGGAATCTGTAAGTCAAATATCCACCCTGATGACTATATCCGCTTTATTTCCCTCTGGAAAGACGCTATGAAATCCGATACCAAAAATTATGTCGATGTCAGAACAAAGGCTTTTGATGATGAATACTGCTGGTACAGGGTACACTATGTAAGTGTTTCAGATTCATGCGGTACTATCACACATATTTACGGAAGATATGCCAATATCGACAATGAAAGAAAGCTTCACCTCAACAGTGCCGATGCCGAGGCAAAAATTGAAAAGCTTACCATGAGCGACCATATAACCGGTCTCCTTAACCGACAGGCTTTCAAGCTTCAGGCAAGGGAAATAATAAAAAACTATAACCCCGAAAATGAATGTCTCTCAGTTGTGTATTCCGATATAAACAACTTTTCATTCGTAAATGATAACTACGGATACGATGCCGGCGACAGTATGCTTAATGACTTCGCCTCTATCATAAATAATATGGATAATGTCAGAAAAAGCTCCCGTATAAACTCAGATTTGTTCGTATTTATGCTATCCGGCAAGGATAAAGATGATATTGTATCCTCTGTTGAATATATATCCCAGAGATTTTACAATATCCAGAAACAAAAGTATAAAAGCGGAAATTTTACAGTTGCTTCCGGTATATACTATATTCAGAACAGTGACGAGGATATTTCATATATTATCGATAACGCCGACCTCGCAAGAAAAAATATCAAAGCCAATAAGGAAATCAATATCTGTATCTATAAGGACGATTTCAGAATAAGACGTACCCGTGAAAAAAGTATTGTCACAAAGCTTCAGAATGCCATAAACGAACACCAGATTGAACTCTTCCTTCAGCCTAAATTCTCTATGAACTCAAGAAAGGTTGTCGGGGCTGAGGCTCTCGCCCGCTGGAGAAATAACGACGGTTCATATAAATTCCCGGGTGAATTTATTGACATACTCGAAAAAGCCGGATATATAGTCGAACTCGATTTCTTTATCTATGAGGAAGCCCTGAAATGCATAAAACGCTGGCGTGACGACGGAAAAAAACTTATTCCTATATCCGTCAACTTCTCACGTAAAAATAATATCAATCCCGAATTTACACGCAAGGTTCTTGAACTTGCCAAAAAATATAATGTCAATAACTGTTATATCGAATTTGAAATAACTGAAAGTGCTTTTGCTGAAAATACAATCGCTATGTTTCAGAATATGAATATTCTGCGTGAACACGGCTTCAAAGTGGATATTGACGACTTCGGAATCGGCTATTCATCTCTGAGCTTTCTGCTTAACTCTCCTATTGATACGGTAAAGGTTGATAAAGTATTCGTGGACGGCATTGAAAAATCAAAATATCACCGTGATTTCATAAGGCAGATGTGTATGCTGATAAATACTACAAACAAGGAAATTATATTTGAAGGAGTAGAAACAGAAAATCAGGCTGAGTTCCTTTGTAAATGCGGTTTCGATTTTGCTCAGGGCTGGCTCTTCGATAAGGCTATCCGTGTGGAAGAATTTGAAAGAAAATACATCTATACATAATAAAAAGGCAGTCTCAGTTGACTGCCTTTTAACTGTTTTTATTGTAGATATTTACAAGTCCTTTAAGCAGAAGATTTTCATCATGTATTATGCTATGTTCACAGTGCGGTATTATAAGCCCCGACATTCCTCCGGTTGCAACAGCGGTAATCTTCTGATTAAGACTCCTTTCTATTCTGGAAATAAGCCCGTCTATACATGATGCTGTTCCATAAATTATTCCGCTTTTCATACAATCAGATGTATTTTTTCCGATTATATTTTCAGGCGGTTCAAAGGATACTTTCGGGAGCTGTGAGGTTTTTCCGGCAAGAGCTTCAAGAGAAATTTTTACTCCTGCCATTATTATTCCTCCGATAAAGTTTCTGTTGCTGTCGATGACTGATATTGTCGTAGCTGTTCCCATATCGATTACTACTGCCGGCAATGAATATTCAGCCGCTGCCGCTGAGGCATCAACTATACGGTCAATTCCCACCTGCTGAGGGTTGTCTGTGAGTATATTTATTCCTGTATCAGCTCCGTATCCTACAGTAAGGATTTTTCCTTCTGTCAGCTCCGACAAGGCTTTTTCAACTGTTCCTGTAACTGACGGAACTACTGATGATATTACTGCTCCTTCTATAATATCAAATCTGATATGATTAAAAGAAAGAATGTTTTTTATTCCGATATAATATTCCCGTGCAGTCCTGTTATGATTTGTTGAAATTCTTTCTGTAAACAGAAAGTTGTCCTGAAATCCGCCTATAACGATATTGGTATTGCCTATATCCACGGCAAGTATCATTCCAAATCCTCCAGTTTGCCATGCTTTTCGTATCGGGATTTACGGGTAATTCTGTTATTTTCGTCTACAAATACTACACATGGCGGATTATTTTCAGCTTCTTCGGGAGTCATATCAGCATAGGACATTATTATTATGAAATCTCCACGCTGTCCTGCTCTGGCTGCCGCACCATTAAGGCAAATCATACCGCTTCCACGTTCTCCGGCAATAACATAAGTTTCGATTCGGCTTCCGCTGTTTACGTTTACTATGTGGACATGCTCATATTCCCTGATATTTGCGGAATCCATTAAATCTTCATCAATAGTTATGCTTCCTATATAATTAAGCTCAGCCTGAGTTATCACTGCACGGTGTATTTTACTTTTCAATACTGATATAGTCATAGTTTATCAAACCTGCTCCGTGAAAAAATTATCAATAAGACGTGTTTTTCCTATATATACCGCCATTGCACAGAGTGCCGGACGGTCAAGGGTATCAATCTGCTGCATTGTGTTAAGGTCAACTATTTTAACATAGTCGATTTTCGCAAGCGGTTCGGATTCGATATTCTTCTTCATAGCGTCAAGAATTTTTTTACAGTCCTTTTCACCGTTTCTTACCATATCCATACCCATAAATATGGTCTTTGAGAGTATAAGGGCGGATTCCCTTTCCTTATCGCTGAGATAGGTATTTCTTGAACTCTTGGCAAGTCCGCTTTCTTCCCTTACGATAGGACAGCCTATTATCTCAATATCCATATTCAAATCGCTTACCATATGCTTTATTACTGCAAGCTGTTGAGCGTCCTTTTGTCCGAAATATGCACGGTCTGGCTTTACTATATTGAAAAGCTTTGTAACTACTGTACAAACTCCTCTGAAGTGAACAGGTCTGCTGAGTCCGCAAAGCTCCTCTGTAAGCACTGTCATATCCACAAATGACGAAAAGCCGGACTTGTACATTTCTTCCGGTTCGGGATTGAATATAATATCCCCTCCGCTCTCCTCAACAACTTCCGAATCGTGTTCTATATCTCTGGGATAGCTGTCCAAATCCTCATTAACTCCGAACTGCATGGGATTTACAAATACAGAAACTACTGTTCTGTCGTTCTGTTCAGATGATTTTCTTATAAGGCTTGCGTGTCCCTCATGAAGATACCCCATAGTCGGAACGAATCCGACTGTAAGACCTTCTTTTCTCCAGCTTTTTACCTGATTCCTTATTTCATCAATCGTCCTGACAATTTTCATAATCTTTCAGTCCTCCGTTATATATTTATCCCTGATTTTTGATATTACTTCGCTGTCAATGCTGAATGTATGCTCCTGAGCCGGAAAAGTTCCGGATTTTGTTTCTTCTATATACTTTTTGAATCCGCTTTTCATCAGAGAGCCTGCGTCCTCAAATTTCTTTGCAAATTTAGGCGTAAAATCCGAAAACATTCCGAGCATATCCTGATATACAAGCACCTGACCGTCACAGCCTGCACCTGCTCCGATTCCGATAGTAGGTATAGTAAGCTTTTTCGTGATTACTTCGGCAAGCTCAGCCGGAATACATTCAAAAACTACCATGCATGCTCCGGCTCTTTCAATTTTCAATGCGTCCTCTACAAGCTGTTCTGCACGCTCATAATTTTTTCCCTGAACCTTAAAGCCTCCGAATACGTTTACAGACTGCGGAGTTAATCCAAGATGTGCAACAACAGGAATTGATGCTTTTGTAATTGCTTCAATCTGCTCACATACTTCCGCACCGCCCTCCAGCTTTACGGCATGGGCATTTCCCTCCTTTATAAGTCTGCCGGCATTTCTGACAGAATCATATATGCCGGTCTGATACGACATAAAGGGCATATCTGCTATTACAAATGCATTTTCCGCACCTCTTGCAACCGCCTTTGTATGGTGAATCATATCTTCCATAGTTACAGGAAGCGTATTTTCATATCCGAGCATTACCATTCCCAGCGAATCACCTACAAGAATACAGTTTACTCCGCATTCGTCTTCCATTTTAGCTGTTGAGTAGTCATAGGCGGTAAGCATGGTAATTTTATCTCCCGACTGCTTCTGCTTCAGAAGTGTTGAAACAGTATTTTTCATTCTGAATCTTTCCTTTCTCATCTGAGGAGAATATTATTTCCCCTGAAAACTTTTTTTAGTATCTCCAATTTATTATAGCACCTATTTATTATAATTTCAAGGGTTAAGAAAAAATACTCCTGTATTAAGATATAATGCATAAATAAGCCATATCAGATATGGAATATTTATATAACCTGCAGCTTTGTTTGATTTTCCGAACTGCATTATCATTTTTATAACAAGCAGAATCAGAATAAGAATTATAATTGCAGAAGCTCCGAAAAGCCGGAATCTGAAAAATATTATACTCCACATGAAGTTTACAAAAAGCTGTATTCCATAGAGAATAAGATTGTTTTTTCTGTTATCCTTGTCGTCATAGTATGCTATATATAATGATGTTCCCATAAGTGCATAAAGTATTGCCCATGCTACCGGAAATATTCCTGACGGAGGTGATAACGGAGGCTTCGCAAGCTCACTGTAAATTCCGAATGAATTTCCGGCAATTATTCCGGATATAACTCCTATAAGCTCAGTAGTGAATATAAATATAAGCAGTTCAGTTATCCTGATTCTTTTCATGTTCAGACCCCTCACATAAATTAATATTATTATATTTTATGTGGAAATCTGTATCATTATGTTAATCTATTTTTTCGGCAAGCTCCGGAAAAACTTCCAGACTGCGTTTTAAAATTCCGTTCATATATGCTATTGATATTCCGTAATTTGTAAAGGGTATTTTCCGGTATACAGCCCTTTGCATACGATTATGAACCTCACGTGCATTAAGCATACAGCCTACGCAGTGTATTACAAGTGAATACTGCGATTAATCTTCCGGAAATTCCG
>JAQXFT010000185.1 GCA_029005335.1 Oscillospiraceae bacterium | reverse complement strand
AAATACAACACGTTCGGCAGTACAGAATCTGATTGATAAAGATAAAATTACCGTCAATAATAAAATTGTCTCAAAGAATTACAAGCTCCGTGAGGGTGATATTATCTCGGTTGAGATTCCCGACCCTGAAAATCTTGATGTAACGGCGGAAAATATTCCGCTTGATATAGTCTATGAAGATGACGACTTGCTTATAGTAAACAAACCAAAGGGAATGGTAGTCCACCCCGCTCACGGCAACTATACCGGAACTCTTGTAAATGCTCTTTTATATCACTGCAAGGACAGCCTTTCGGGAATAAACGGTGTTATAAGACCCGGAATAGTACACCGCATTGATAAAAATACAAGCGGACTTCTTATTGTAGCGAAAAACGATATATCCCATGTCAGGCTCTCCGAACAGATTAAGGCTCATAGCTTTACAAGAGAATATGAGGCAATCGCCTGCGGATACTTCAAAGACAAATCGGGAACTGTTGATGCTCCAATCGGCAGACACCATACCGACCGCAAGAAAATGTGCGTTACCTATGAAAATTCAAAAAATGCCGTAACCCACTATGAAGTAATAAAGCAGTACGGGGGATATGCCCATTTAAGACTGAGACTTGAAACAGGTCGCACACATCAAATCAGGGTACATCTTTCTTATATAAATCACCCTGTACTCGGTGACGATGTTTACGGCAAGCCCTATAAAGGTATTGACGGTCAGTGCCTTCATGCACGGAAAATCGGCTTCATTCACCCGACAACCGGAGAATATATGGAATTTACAAGTGAGCTTCCTGAATATTTTCAGAAAATTCTCCGGATTATCGAAAAGCAGTAAGGAGGAATCCTTTATGAAAGATTTATCAGATATAGTGCTTGTATCCGATATGGACGGTACTCTGCTTAACTCAAAAAAAGAAATCACTTCCGAAAACCTCAGGGCAATAGAGAGATTCCGGAGTATGGGCGGTAAATTTACAATCGCTACCGGAAGGACTATCCAGTCATTCTCGCCTTATGCCGATATGCTTGAAATTGATATGCCTGTTATATTATATAATGGTGCAATGATTTATGACTATTTAAATAAGAAATCCCTTTATACTGTTTATCTCCCTGAAACCGCAAGGGAAATTTCCCTTGAAATAATGAAAAGTGTCGGAAATCTGGGAGGAGAGATTCTCAAAGAAGAGGGAACATATATATTCCGGAATAACGAATATGAACAGCACCATACTGATTTATGCCGTATAATTCCGAAGTTCTGCAGGCTTGAGGATATGACTTCCGATAAGTGGCTCAAGGTGCTTTTTGCCACATCTCCGGAAAATCTTGAGAAACTTGTTGACTTTATATCTGAAAAGGGATATAATAGTGTTAGTTTCGTTAAGTCAGCAGATATTTTCTGCGAAATGCTCGAACCGTCATCAAATAAAGGCTCTGCATTGAAAAAATACAGACAGCTTGACGGAATGGAGAAATTCCGGTTTGTATCCATAGGTGACTATGATAACGATATTGAGATGATTCAGGAGGCCGATTTCGGAGCAGTACCTTCCAACGCACAGCCGGAAGTAAAGTCTTCTGCTGATATGGTACTGAAAAGCTCATGCGATGAAAATGCTGTCGCTGAACTCATTGACCTGATAATTCAAAAAAATATACACGGAGGTAAATATGACAACTAAAAAAAATCTTATGAGGATAGCCTGTAAAGCAAGAATGGGTGTAATTGAAGGTACTTACAATGCAAAATCCGGACACCCCGGAGGTTCACTCTCCATATGCGATTTACTTGCATATCTCTATTTTGAAAAGATGAATGTAGACCCGAAAAATCCCGAAATGGAAGACCGTGACAGACTTGTGCTTTCAAAAGGTCATACAGCCCCTGCACTCTATGCAATACTTGCCCAGAGAGGATTTTTTCCGGAAGAGGAACTCAGAACACTTCGCCATATAGGTTCAAGGCTTCAGGGACACCCCTGCATAAATATTGACGGAATTGATATGTCAAGCGGTTCACTCGGACAGGGAATTTCAGTTGCCTGCGGTATGGCACTTTCCGGAAAAATTTCATCAAAGAGTTATAAGGTATATGCAATTCTCGGAGACGGTGAAATTGAAGAAGGTCAGGTATGGGAAGCAGCAATGTTTGCATCACACTATAAGCTTGATAACCTTGTTGCAATAGTAGACTATAACGGACTCCAGATTGACGGAAAGCTTTCGGAAGTATGTTCTCCTGAACCTATCGACAAAAAATTTGAGGCATTCGGCTGGCACGTGATTTCAATAGACGGTCATGACTTCGACCAGATTGAAAACGCATTCAATGAGGCAGATAAAATTACCGGAAAGCCTGTTGCAATAATCCAGAAAACTATAAAGGGAAAAGGCGTATCGTTTATGGAAAATCAGGTTTCATGGCATGGCTCTGCCCCGAATAAGGAACAGTATGAACAAGCTATGGCAGAACTTAACCAGCAATTAAAGGATTTGGAGGATTAATCAGATGTCAGATATAATCAGAAAAGCGACCAGAGAAAGCTATGGAGAAACACTCAGAGACCTTGCAGACAAATATGAAAATCTTGTAGTGCTTGATGCTGACCTTGCCGCCGCTACAAAGACAGCTATTTTCAAGAAAGCATATCCTCAGAGATTCTTTGACTGCGGTATTGCCGAAGCAAATATGATGGGCGTCGCAGCCGGTCTTGCAGCTTGCGGAAAGATACCCTTTGCAAGTACATTTGCAATGTTTGCAGCCGGAAGAGCTTATGAAATAGTAAGAAATTCAATAGGCTATCCGCATCTTAATGTAAAAATCGGTGCTACTCATGCCGGAATATCAGTAGGCGAGGACGGAGCTACACATCAGTGCAATGAGGATATAGCCCTCATGCGTACTATCCCCGGAATGACTATAATCAATCCTGCTGATGATGTTGAAGCAAGGCAGGCTGTTGAAGCTGCTATAAATTATGCAGGCCCTGTATATATGCGATTCGGAAGGCTTGCTGTACCTGTATTCAATGATAAAAACTCATATAAATTTGAACTCGGAAAAGGTGTTGTACTCCGTGAGGGAACTGATGTAACAATAATAGCAACCGGTCTTATGGTATATGAGGCTCTTGAGGCATCAAAAACCCTTTCAGATGAGGGAATAAGTGCAAGAGTAGTAAATATTCACACCATAAAGCCGCTTGATACTGAACTTGTATGCAGATGTGCCTCTGATACAGGTGTTATAGTTACCGTTGAGGAACACAGCATTATAGGCGGACTTGGTTCAGCAGTATCCGAGGCTGTAACAGGTTGTTGTCCTGTACCGGTAGTGAGAATAGGTGTTAATGATGAATACGGCTGTTCAGGCCCTGCGGTTGAGCTTCTTAAAAAATTCGGACTTTGTGCTGAAAATATAGTTGCAAAGACAAAGGAAGCATTAAAGCTTAAAAGATAATTTTCAACAGGCGGATAATATTTCCGCCTGATTTTTTAAGATAAAACTCTTGACGGGCATGGAAATCTGAGATATAATAAAAAACGGGAGATGATATTTGATTATGAATATAAAAAAGATACTTGCTCTGCTGACAGTACCAGTAATTCTTATATCATGTATTTCGTGTTCGTCGGATAAAGAGAAAGGTGCAGTAGTGCCTGATGAGGTTTCGCAGTCATATTCTGATGAAAAACCGGTTCTGAGTATTGAGGAGGTTGAAATAAGCTATTCTGAGCTTGACCACGAAAACGGTACTATTGTACCGGTGAATTACTCAGTATCAGGAATAGTCAACGGCTGGTCAAGCTCCGGAATCCATATAGCGTATGATGACAGAATCTCTGTAGAGGCTGATGAAATAACCGGAACGCCGTCTTTTGAAACAGGAGAGGCAAGCAGACATATGAATTCAGTAATATCAATATTCTGGCAGGGAGAAAATCCACCTGATGAGCTTTCCGGAAAAAATATGGATAATATTACGATGATTACTTCCGATTCTTCGGACAAGGGCGGAAATGGAGTAATAGCTTCAATCAATTTCAGAGTTCCGGCAGACGCTAAAGCCGGAGATATATATGCCATAGAATTTTTCAGATATAAAACTGATTGCTTTTTTAATAAGACAGCGGACGTATCTATGCAGGAATTTGCCTTTGAAAACTGGAAGAACGGCTATATAAAAATTACCGAATAATTAATGATTCCGGCATATGTACATATGCCGGAAAATTTTTCACAAAAATATATTGACATTCTGTGAATTTTGTGATAGAATGTAATAAAAATTATTGAAAGGGAGTTTTAATTTTATGAAAAAGACAATGAAGAGGTTACTTTCAGGAATTATGAGTACAGCAATGCTCTGTACATCAGTGCCGGCAGTCTATGCAGAAGATACTACTGATGTTATCTTTGAAAGCAGTTTTGAAAATGACAGCGATGTTTCAGCTTTTACCGGCAGAGGCGGTGTTGAAACAATTTCCGTAACAAAGGATTCAGCACATACCGGAGATTCTTCAATGATGGTAAGCGACAGAGCTAAAAACTGGAACGGCCCGCAGTTTCTCCTTGATGAAAGATGTGAGGCAGGCGTTGAGTATACAATCAGTGCATGGGTAAGAACAGAATGGTATAATAATGTCAATCTCAGTATGGAATATACAGATGTTTCCGGAGAAAGACATTACAACAATCTTAAATCCGCAGTAAGTCAGGGAGACTGGGTGGAAATTCCGGAGACAAAGCTGAGCTTTTCTGAAGATGTCAAGAATGTATATATATATTTTGAATGTAATGATACAGCAAATATCTATATAGATGATTTCAGACTGGCAAAAGCTCCTGTACACCAGATTGAAAAGGATATACCGTCACTGAAGGAAGTATATTCTCCTTACTTCAAAATAGGTACAGCGGTAACAACTTCCGAGCTTGCTCCGCAGTCTGCTAAAGACCTTATTGACAAGCATTTCAACAGCATTACTCTCGGAAACGAACTCAAGCCGGAATCAATTCTTGACAGAAATGCTTGTATTGAAGCAGGAAATGACAATCCGCAGGTAAATATTGCATCAGCAAGATCTATTCTTAATTATTGTCGTGACAATAATGTCGATGTAAGAGGACATGTTCTTGTATGGCACAGCCAGACTCCTGACTGGTTCTTTAAAGAAAATTATGCTGATGACGGTAACTGGGTTGACAAGGAAACAATGCTCAAACGTATGGAAAATTATATAAAGAACGTTTTCGCAACTCTTGAAGAAGAATATCCTACTGTTAATTTCTATGCGTGGGACGTTGTAAACGAAGCTTGGCTTGATAACGGTTCAGCAAGAAACCCTGGCGGATATAACACAAATCCTGAGACTTCAGGCTGGGTTAAGGTTTTCGGTGATAACTCATTTATAGAACCGGCTTTTGAATACGCAAGAAAATATGCTCCCGAAGGCTGTAAGCTTTATTATAATGACTTCAATGAATATATGCCACAGAAAACTGATGCTATCGTGAAAATGGCTAATGAACTTAAGGAAAAAGGTCTTATTGACGGTATCGGTATGCAGTCACATCTTGATGTAACTTTCCCGAGCATATCAGCTTATAAGAAGGCTCTTGAAAAGTTTGCCGGAACAGGTCTTGACATTCAGGTAACAGAACTTGATGCAACTACTTCCGATACTTCAGAGGCAGGATTTGAAACACAGGCACAGTATTACAGCGATATTATGGACGCGTGCGTTGAATATGCAGACAGTATCTCCGCAGTTGTATTCTGGGGAACTACTGACGACAAGAGCTGGAGAGCTTCAAAATCCCCGTTGCTTTTCAATGAAGATTATACAGCAAAGCCCGCATTCTATTCAATAGTTGATGGTCTGGACGTTCCCGCTACATCAGCAACAACAGCTACCACATCTGAAACAACTTCAACAACAACTACTGTAACAACAGTTTTATCATCAGATACTGATATTCTTTATGGTGATGCAAATGTTGACGGTTCAATAGATATTGCGGACGCTGTTGCAATAGCATCATTTGTAGGCGATTCAAGCACAAATGAGCTTACTGAAAAAGGTCTTGTAAATGCCGATGTTCACGGAGGCAAAAACGGTGTAAACGCTAATGATGCACTTGCAATTCAGCAGTATCTCGCAGGCATTGTAAAAGCACTTCCCGTAGAATGATTATAAAAAAATACTCCCCTGAAATACGGGGAGCATTTTTTTGGGATTTAAGAAGGAAAATTTATATTGGCTTTCTTTTGTTTTACCCATAAATATTATAAATGGGTTTTTATCTTTATATATATAAAGTGATTCAGAATTATGAAAAAGTTGCATTGAAAAATAATCTTTGTATATATAAACAAAAATTAAGTGCTTATAATTCCGTAAATTATCATTACTTACAATCAGATAAAAAATTTTTTCAGACACTTGACATTTTTTTTCAGCTGTGATATAATAATTAAGCCGCATGCAGACAGGCTCTCAAGTTATATTGTTTAACGCCTGTCACAGCGAGTTTTTATTGAAAAGGCAGGTGCATTTCAAATGTACGCAGTTATTGAAACAGGCGGAAAGCAGTATCAGGTT
>JAQXFT010000184.1 GCA_029005335.1 Oscillospiraceae bacterium | reverse complement strand
CCAAAGGTTTGTGCAAACATTGTACATTGTTCTTCATTCGGATATATTCTGAATTTATATGCTTTATTCAATACTTCTCACCCTGACTTTTGATATATTTTCTGCTTATATTATATCACATTATTTTTAGTTTGTCTATATCGGCACGCAATTCATCCCCCACCTAAAGAGGTGGGGGTCTTCTTGCTAAAAATGATAAACAGAAAACGGGCGGACAATTGTCCGCCCTTATTTTATTATGCCTTGTTTTTCATTTTTGCACGTGTTGTATTACTTAAAATTCTCTTTCTTATTCTGAGAGATTCCGGAGTAACCTCAAGCAGTTCATCATCAGCAAGAAATTCGAGACAATCCTCAAGGCTGAGTACTCTCGGAGGTACAAGTCTGAGTGCATCATCACTGCCGCTTGCACGGGTATTCGTGAGGTGCTTTCTCTTGCATACGTTTACAACCAAATCCTCAGTTTTAGGAGAAGCTCCCACAATCATTCCCTCATACACAGGAGTTCCTGCACCAATGAAAAGCTGTCCTCTCTCCTGAGCATTATATAATCCATAGGTTACTGCCTCGCCGGTCTCAAATGATACAAGAGAACCGGTGTTTCTTCTTTCAATATCACCCTTATAGGGTTCATATCCCTCAAATACATGGCTCATAATACCTTCGCCCTTTGTATCGGTAAGAAATTCGCTCTTATATCCGAAAAGACCTCTTGCAGGAATAAGAAATTCAAGACGCATACGGCTTCCCTGAGGGTGCATTTCAACAAGCTCCCCTTTACGTGTACCCATTTTCTCCATTACAGAACCGACACATTCTTCCGGAACATCTATAACAAGTCTTTCAATAGGTTCAAGCTTTCTGCCGTTTTCGTCCTCTTTGAACAATACTCTCGGAGTTGATACGGAAAGCTCATAGCCCTCACGTCTCATATTTTCTATAAGAATAGAGAGGTGCATTTCGCCACGTCCCGCAACCCTGAATGAATCTGTGCTGTCTGTTTCGGATACTCTGAGGGATACGTCTTTAAGAAGCTCTCTGAAAAGGCGTTCACGGAGCTGTCTTGATGTAACAAATTTTCCTTCTTTTCCTGCAAACGGGCTGTCATTTACGGAGAAAGTCATTTCAACAGTAGGCTCGCTGATTTTTACAAAAGGAATGGCTTCAACGTTTGCCGGGTCGCAGAGAGTATCGCCTATAGTTATATTTTCAATACCGCTTACCCATACAATATCGCCTACTTCAGCTTCCTGAGCCGATACACGGTTAAGACCCTGAATCTGAAGAAGTGACACTATTTTTGAATTGTATGCTTTTCTGGATTCCGTATAATCGGCAACAGTAACCTGCTGACCTACTTTTATTTTTCCTCTTTCGATACGGCCTATACCGATTCTTCCGACGTATTCGTTATAATCGATAGATGAAATAAGCATCTGCAGGGGTTCATCTTCTTCACCCTGAGGAGGGTCAATATAATTGATGATGGTATCAAAAAGGGGCTTTAAATCTGTACCGGCTTCATACTGGCTGAGGGAGGCTGTTCCGGCACGTCCGGAGCAGAAAAGAATCGGGCTTTCAAGCTGTTCATCATTGGCATCAAGGTCGAGAAGAAGCTCAAGAACTTCATCGCCTATTTCGTCAAGACGTGCATCGGGACGGTCGATTTTATTAACGACAATAATAACCTTGTGACCCATTTCGAGAGCCTTTGAAAGTACAAAGCGTGTCTGAGGCATAGGACCTTCAGCTGCGTCTACAAGAAGCAGTACGCCGTCAACCATTTTGAGAACACGTTCAACCTCTCCCCCGAAGTCAGCGTGTCCGGGAGTATCAATAATATTTATCTTAATTCCGTCATAGCATACAGAAGTATTCTTTGCAAGTATAGTTATACCTCTTTCTCTCTCAATGTCATTTGAATCCATAACACGTTCTGCAACATTCTGATTCTCTCTGAATACTCCGCCCTGCTTGAGCATTTCGTCAACGAGAGTAGTCTTACCGTGGTCAACGTGGGCAATAATTGCAATATTTCTTAAATCTTCTCTAATCATAGATTTTTTACCTCCTGAATTTATGCGGAAATCTTTGGGTTATTATATTTCAGAATCTCCCGCAATGGTATGCTGTTCTTTCCGAATCCTGTCATATAATAAGATACGGGAAAGTTTTTTCTGAGATTTACTTTTTCAGGCGTTATACAGATTATATAATCACTGCAATGAGAATCGCAGTGCCTGCCGATTATATACAAGGTGATAAGGTTTTTGTTTTTTTCGTCAAGCCTGTATGCAACGGAATTTTTTCGGGATTCCTCTGAAAACTGACTGAATAAGCCTTTAAAAATATTCCATATGTCACTTTTTGTTAAATTCCAGTTTCCCTCAGAATATACTTCAATCCAGCAGTTATGCTTCCAGAAGTCCTCACCGCTGTAGATTTCATTTCCACAGCAGTGCTGATATTCATATATTTCAGCATCACCGCATTTATACAGTTTTTTAAAAAGTTCATCATCAAGAAGGATTCTTTCAGCTTTTACGGGTATTTTCAAATCCTCAAATGCAAAGCTGATTCTTTCGTTAATCTGTTTTTCAGAAAGCATTTTCAATTCTCCTGCAGTCTCTAAAAAAGTCCGGCTCTTTCCTGCGTTGAAGGACGGTTTCCGGTACTGCGTCCGTCCATGCTGACATCAACACCCGAAGTTCTTTCACATGGCTGAATAATTACAGTTGCAACGCTGTTGGAATTCCATTCAAACATATAGGATTCGCCTGAGCTTTGTCCGATAAAATTCCTCCAGTTGACATCAAATTTTATTGAGGGGTCATCACCTATCCAGCACACTACTGCATCGGGGTCAACCTCCATAGTATTTCTTGTCTGTATATTGCTGATAACAAGGGGATTTCCGTCCACCAGAACGGCAACATATGCATCAGGACCTCTTCCGGTAAGAGTTGACGTTGCAAGACCTTTCTGGGAAATAATACCCTGCCCGATAAACCTTACTCCGTATTTGCAGTTCTTGGTGAATGCAAGTATGTTTTCGCTTTCAACAGATATTGTTTCACCATTCTGCAACTGATAAACGACTACGTGCTGTTGTTTGTTGGCATAGTATGTAATACATCTGCCACTGAATTCTGCTTTCATAAGAGGGAGATTTTCTCCGGTAAATCTTCTCGCAAGCTGTCCGAGAATTGCTCTTCCTGCATTTTCCTCAGGTCCAAGCATAACCTTTGTAAATTTAAAATTTTTTGAACCACTGCATTCTCCGGCAATAAAAGCTCCTTTTTTGGCAAAGATATAATCATTGCCACCGTCACTGGTAACCATAAGACAAAGTTCATTCAGGGTTTCAAATTTTATCATACTTCACGTCCTTTCTAAACAAGATTTACACCATACATTCCGCAGAAGCCTGCCAAATCCCTGTTTACTCCCGAGCCTACTGCGTTAAACTTCCATTCATTGTTATAGCGATAAAGCTCGCCTATTACAAGTGCAGTAATACTGCTGAAACATTCATCAATATCAAAGTAAGCGATTTCAGTATTCCCTGAGCTGTCGGCAATTCTGACATAGACATTGCTTACCATTCCGAAATTGAGATTGCGTTCAAAAGCTTCATAAATAGTCACTGACATGACAATTTTCTGAACATTCGGATTAAGTCCGGAAATATTTATACTGATTTCCCCACCGTTTCCCTCATCATATGCCTTATAGTTCAGGCTTTTATCGGGACTCTGAGGATTTCCGTAAAAAATAAACCAGTTGTCATCAATAACCTTATTTCTGCTGTCAAGCATAAAGGCTGAGCCGTCAAGGTCACATTCGGGATTCTTTATATTCCAGCCGAAATAAAATTTAAGATTTGTATTTGAAACACCATCACTAAGCTTTATTTTCTGTCCTCTCCGGAGCTTTACACCGTTTCCGGAAAGGCAAGGCTGTCTGACTGATTTCTGAGGCTTCTGATTATTATTATTCTGAATCAGATTATTTCTGTTCAGAACGTTTTTCCTGTTATTGATATCCTGATTTCCGAATTTATTTATTATAGAATTTTTATTATATGCACCTGTAGTTTTCATAGGTATATTAAAGCCCATACAGATTATCTCCTTACGTTTTAGCAGTGCAATAATTATATATTTCTGAACAAACCGGACATATTTTAATTGAAATATACTTTTTTTCCGGACATAAAAAAAACCCTGCAAAAAAATGCAAGGTCTGTTA